>JAGONL010000055.1 GCA_017993025.1 Candidatus Saccharimonadota bacterium | reverse complement strand
AAAGCCCTCTGTAGCTTTGTAGCTTAGGGAAAGAGTAGTCCGAGCGACGGATTTATTCCGCGCCCGGCACGCACTGAGAAAACCGTAGGTTGTCCTCAGAAGCGTAGCGTTAATAAGTTAAAAACTGCTGCCACCGCGCACGTCGAACAGTTACGGCAATTTTAGTCTGCCGTGACGGTACAAATTTAATCTTTACAGACATAGGTCGTCCAGACCTTTCTCTCGCAATTTTGTTTTGTTGTTTTTATATTTCTGCTAAAAGCATTTTGCTCTCAACTATGCAGAAGTACTTATATTTTAGCTTAAGCTTAATATATCCGTCAAGAGTTTTGTTTTTAGAGGGGTGATAGCGTAAGCTGTAATCATAAGAATTAAGAGAAAGCATTATGCATCACGACCTGTTTTTGGAACTTAGTTTAATTATAGCAATCGGTGCAGGCATAGCTTTGATTATGCGCCTGCTTAAACAGCCATTGATTATCGGTCATATTCTAACCGGTATATTGGTTGGACCCTCGGCTCTGTCACTTATTAGTTCGGCTGACACAATCGAGGTGTTTTCAAAAATTGGTATTGCCCTACTGCTATTTATCATTGGGCTTGGCCTTAACCCTAAAATCATTAGAGAAGTAGGAAAGGTTACGCTGATTGCTGGTGCGGTCCAAATTATCCTAACTGGCGCGGCTGGTTTTGCGGTTGGTGCGCTGTTTGGACTTTCCAAAACTGAATCCGTAGTGCTCGGAACGGCATTAAGCTTTAGTAGCACGATTATTATTCTAAAGTTATTGAGCGATAAAAAAGAACAGTCTAGACTTTATGGAAAAATAACGGTTGGTATACTTTTAATCCAGGATGTTTTAGCCACTATTGCCCTGCTAGTATTTACGGCTCATAGCGACAGTGGTGGTTTTGCGCTTTCACAGCTACTACTCCTAACAGGCAAGGGTTTGTTAATCGGTATTCCTCTTATTATAATTGGTACAAAAGTACTCCCTAAGTTAAGGAAGTTGATTGCCGGAAGCCAAGAATTCTTATTTCTGTTTTCTATAGGCTGGGGTTTCGGGTCGGCAGCGTTATTTGAAGTTGCCGGATTCTCTATAGAAATTGGCGCACTTTTTGCAGGTGTTAGTCTAGCCACATTACCATACGCACAAGAAATTAGTGCGCGTCTGCGCCCTTTACGTGACTTCTTCGTTGTAGTGTTCTTTATCAATCTAGGAGCAACCCTTAGCTTTGCCAACTTCACTAGTATTATTCCTCTAGTTCTAGCATCATTGTTTGTAGTGATAATCGTAAAACCTTGGAGTGTACTTCTGAGCATGGGATTGCTTGGCTACACAAAGAGAACAAGCTTTAAAACTGCTGTTAGTCTAGCTCAGATTAGCGAATTTTCTCTAGTTTTATCGGCTCTTGCATTATCAGACGGCAAAATTAGCCAAGACGTTGCTGCGACACTAACAATAGTTGCGTTAATATCTATAGCCATTTCTACCTATGCTAGCGTTTTTGACGACGGAGTGTTTGGATTTTTTGAAAAACATTTCTTGTTGTTCGAAAGAGCCAAAACCAACAATGAACGTGGTAAGAACAGAAAATCCTACGAACTTGTTTTGTTTGGATACACAAGAGGAGGTCATGAATTCATTAAAGTATTCAAATCTTTAGGTAAAAAATTTGTTGTAATAGACTACGACCCAGAAGCAATCGATGCACTAGAGCGCTCAGAAATAGACTTCCTCTACGGCGATGCTAGCGACCAAGAGCTTCTTGATGAGGCGGACTTATCCAAAGCTAAAATGATAGTTTCTACCATCACAGATTTTGAAGTAAATAAAAGCCTGGTTCGTTCACTGGAATCGTCTAACCCAAATGCAGTGTTTATAACGCACGCCGATACGCTAGAACAGGCCTCCGAGTTTTATGAAATGGGTGTAAGTTACGTAATGTTGCCTCACTATATCGGTTCTGAGAAAATTAGTGCTTTCATCAAAAAGAGTGGGTTGAAAAAATCAGAATTCCGCAAATTCCGAGACAAGCACATCGCCTACCTCGAGTCCCACTTTACTGCAGAAAATTCTACAGATTAGTAAATTGCATTATCTTTTATATACTTCGCTACCGTTTTTGGTACCCAAAGCGTTCTATTATTGTGGGTCAGACGCACAACGCTAGAACTATGATGAGGGTGCGCGGAAGGCAAAATTGCAAGCGCTACGCCTAATTTTTTTGCGTGTTTTGAAATATCGGCTTCAGATATTTTTCCGCGCTCAAACACAACAATATAATGCCTTAGTAGCTTATCTAGTCCCTTCCAATTAGCACTATTCATGTTTAGAAATACATCGGCACCAAATATAAAATAAAATTCGCTATCCGGGAGTAATTGTTCAATTTTCGACAAAGTAGTCGACACATCGAACCTTTTGTCTGTCATATTAAGTAACTCTAAATTTTGGTTATCTGACAATGCTAATTCAACCATTGCTCTTCTGTGCTTAACATCTATAGGTTTTTTAGCTGTCCAGGGCGACTCTTCTACCATAAAATACAATTTATCTAACCCCAAGTAATTTACGGCCGTTTTTGCTACCGCAATATGCCCATCATGAATCGGGTCAAAAGTACCAGCAAAAATTCCGATTTTGAGAGGGGAGTATCCCCTCTCAACGCGCGGGGCGTCGGAGTGAATCCGCCGTCTCCGGCTGCTCTCCCCTGGCTTCATGTCGCTCACTGTGGTGCACCTTCACAACACTTTGTTTTGTAGTGACACTGCGGACATTCGTAATGGCCATGAACTGGCACAAGTGGATAAAAATCGCATACTTCGCAAAAATATTCTAGCGAACAATTATCTAGATTGGGATTATCTTTCACTGTGTCCATTCTTTAGTATATCTCCTGCTAAACCAACGTAGACTACTTAGCCAAACTCTTAGTTCTCAGTTGTACTTTTGCTAGATATTGAGAGGTCGCGTATAGACCAAACAATGCGCTTGTAAAAATAACATCCCCGAGCAATGTGTTTCTGAAGAAAGGTAGAGCGTTGTAATAGCTTTGAGCTAGCCCAGAAAATGTGTGGGCATAAAGTCGACCTTCAACCCATACTCCAAAATTTGTAACTAAGTAAAATAAAACTGAAGCACCTAGACTACTGCCGATAACTGCCAGCGGCGTTATGTGCTTGAATTTGGCACTGCTAAATAACGCAATTAATGCAAAACTGCCCCAAGTAAACATGATAGTTGGGTGTAGACCTATTAGTAAATCACTAATTATCATTGCCGATAACGGTACTGTAATTGCTAATTTTCTAGGTAATATAGCCCCACCAAATAGTGCAATTGCTGCTATAGGTGCGAAATTTGCTGGGTGAGGCATGATTCTACTAACTACTGCTAGCGCTATCAAAGTTATGGCAATGAACATTCCTAATTTGTTATCTGATTGTAGTCGTTGTAATTTCATATTTATCTATAATTCCTCTAGACGCCATTCGATTTTTTCGCCATCTGTAGTTTTGTATGTTCCGGCGCCTTCAGAAGCATACGTTCCGTTAACATAAAATGACCAGTAGTTTTTACTACTATCAGCAACTACGTCATTAATTCCTGTTACAAAATCGCCGAAAGAACTACTTTCCATTGTTACTTCTGTGCCTTTTTGTAATATTTCTAAAGCTGTTTTCCCTGTTTGACCGTCATACGAAACTGTTTTTTGGTCTTCGCTTACCGTAATTTTTGGCTTTTCTTCTACTGCAGTTTGAGTCGTTTCAACAGTTTTTATTGTGTCCTGGCCAGTTTCATCTTTATTGTTGTTATAAAGTAAAAATCCTCCAGCTCCAAGGATAATTACCGCTAGTACAGCAGTGACCATTTGTTTAGTTTTGTTCATTTGTAGAAACCTCCGTTTCCGGCTTGGGACTTTATAACTAAAAAACGCCGTCCAAAGACGACGAAAAATACTTATTATTTTCCTGCTCGGGATTATTATTTATTGGCTGTATCGGACTTATTTGTTCTAAGACAAAATTACCGTTGCGGCACAGTGCAGGATTGTCACCTGCTTCCAGCTATTTTGATATTAATGCTGATGTCAGCTTTAGTAGTGTAGCACCGATTCGTACCACTAGATATAGTATTTTTGGCCACATTTGATATGATATGAGTCCAATGTCAACACTTGAATACACTCCAGTATTTAGCCCCAATTTAGAACACCTCCGACCTTATGAGGAACAATTTAACGCCGATATGGCTAAGTCGGTTGGAGACCATAAGGGTTCTAGGGATGGTTTTACTCCTCTACATTACAGTCCCGCAGACCCTGAACTAGCCTTTCAAAGAATCGAATGCATACGAGTCGAGGGCAGAGGAGCAAACCCAGAAACTTTTTATTCTTTAGCTGAGTCCATATACCCAAATTTTGGCATTCTTGTTGACTACCTATTAACTAAGCGAGCCGACTTACTAAATCATGAGGCTGACACCCTTTCAAGAGGCTTAAGCATAAACAGTGTAAGCGAACATAGTAGTGTTAATGGGGTGGCTATAATAGGCGCCGCTAATATTTGCGCTCTTTATGAAGGCGATTTTGTTCGATACGGCGATATTAGAACGGAAATTATTGTAAGTACTATGCTTAAGAACACTTGTCTGCTTGGTTCTGTACCAGCAGTAAAAATTCTATCCCAAGCATTTAATAGCACCCGGTTCACGATACCGTCTGCAAATAGCAAAAATAAGGATTTTTTACCTAACGATGGACATAAGGATTTTAACTATGCTAGTACAGAAGATATAGTAACACCTGCTGTGCCCGATAACCTTGAGGACTCCTTTGTAGAAAAAGATGAAGATGATAGTAACGTAGAAGAAAGAGCTGTGCCTGTTTTTCGTTGTTTAGCCGGTAGTGGTACTAGGGATAGAAGAGTCGGTAGAAGATTCGGGAAAAATGCACACCCCGCGACAGTTTATATGGGACCGCTAGCGTACGGCACAGTTGATATACTCAAGCTTGGATATAACTTGCCTGTTGGTTTAGATATTTCTGGCAAAACACCACAGTTCTATTTTGGCCAACTCAAACCTCCGGTAACTGGTGATGTAGAACCTGAAAATATCATGACCGATATCGCTAATGGTATGAGTGAAGCTTCAGTAATAAGAAGACACTACTGCCGAACTCGTGACGAATTTAACTCTGTTACTAAATGGTAGCAACTATTGATCTAAGGGGCTGTAATTTCTTGGTTGTTAGAGCTTTGCACGTCAGCAACAACAATTACAATTTCAGTCTGAGAATCGGGTTTAATTGTATCTGGCAGGTTAATTCCCTTTTCTAATCCTGTTTCTTTTGAAATATTATCTAGTTCGCCACCTAATTTTGTTGTGGTATCAAAAACGAAGCCTTTTGTTACAC
>JAGONL010000008.1:16094-20788 GCA_017993025.1 Candidatus Saccharimonadota bacterium | reverse complement strand
GACGGGAACTATGCCGGTATTTGGTTCTATTGTGGCAAAAGGGTAGTTGGCAGCTAACACACTACTGTCTGTTAGCGCGTTGAATAATGTTGATTTGCCAACATTTGGTAGGCCGACTATAGCTATGGATAAACTCATTCTTGTATAGATTATAGATTATAGAAGTTAGATATTAAAAATATAATGTTTTTAATGTGATTAAAATCACTTGATTATAGCGATGATATTTTTGGCTTAAGCATTAAAACCATAGTATAATATGGAAATAAATTAGTGTTTTCGAGGATGTGAAGTCTAGATGAGTTTTGAAACAGCGCCGGTTCCTGGATTAGATGTACAAAGTGTTGTACCGCGGCGTCGTTTACTTGGCCCTCTTCTGACAGTAGCTTTATCCATTGCCCCTTTTGGTGACGGTGGTAGCGCTGATGCTAGTGACAGTAGCAAACTACAACCTGGCCAAACAGTATGTGTAGACACCGGAGCTAATGAAGGAGATTTGGTTATAGCTAATGCAACTATTATTGCACCATTGGGTTCTGGTTTTGATACCGTTCATCGACGAGGAACAAATTGGCAAAGGGCGTCTACTGGTAATTTTTCAGCTGGCCAGACTATTCCTAATCTAAGCCTAACTGAAGCTGGACCGGGCGGTGAGATATGCGTAACTTCCTCAGCTAAAACTGATTTCGCACTAGACGTAGCTGGTTCTATCCCAGGTAGTGTGTTTAGGCCGGAGAGTCCTGATGGGGCAGTAAGACTAATGGATACACGAGGTAGTAGCAAACTACAACCTGGCCAAACAGTATGTGTAGACACCGGAGCTAATGAAGGAGATTTGGTTATAGCTAATGCAACTATTATTGCACCATTGGGTTCTGGTTTTGATACCGTTCATCGACGAGGAACAAATTGGCAAAGGGCGTCTACTGGTAATTTTTCAGCTGGCCAGACTATTCCTAATCTAAGCCTAACTGAAGCTGGACCGGGCGGTGAGATATGCGTAACTTCCTCAGCTAAAACTGATTTCGCACTAGACGTAGCTGGTTCTATCCCAGGTAGTGTGTTTAGGCCGGAGAGTCCTGATGGGGCAGTAAGACTAATGGATACACGGCTTGGTGTGGGTGTTGAACCACCTGTTGAGCCACCTGTGGAGCCACCAGTCGAGCCGCCTGTTGAGCCTCCAACTGGTAATATTCAAATATTGAGTCAAAAGGGCTCGTTTCCAATTGGGCTCGAGGATTTGTCAGTTAGCTGTGAAACTACAAACCGTTTTATTCAAGGAGTGGTTCCGGGTATTTATTCTCGAACAATTGAGATAGGTGTTAGCGGGATAAGGCCTAACGAAGGCGTTGTTTATGTTTCGTTTCTTGATGAGAACGACGACAATTACCCAATTAATGGTTGGGCTGGTGGTGCAAACGGGCAAGGTATAGCTAAGCCTATCGTGCGTAGTTCATTTGAACCCATCCTGCATCCTGACCCAGAAAATAGGCGTGCTGAAGCTATTGTTGCTAAAGGAGTAGTCACACTTGAATATCAAACAAATGATACGGCTGCGCTCCCTGATACCAGAAGTTCAGAGACAACGTTTCGAATTGTTGGAATAAGCTGTTCTCAAGATATCGGATAGATTACTATCTAATTTTTAGTTGCGCTGGAATGGTTCTGGTAGTAAAATAACCCTTATGGTAATGAATAAAAAGTATATTCTGTTTGCTGTTGGTACTTTCATTGCCTTGTCAGCTGTGGGGACTGTGCTGTTTTTAAACAACAATGACACTGCAGAACAATCCGATTTGACTGAGGCAGAGGCAATAGTGCAGAACACTTTTAATGAGCTTACGAAAAAAGATACTGATATGGTTTTTTCTACCGATGAATTAAAAAACATGAATAGTGCATACGAATCTGGGGACTACGACAAAGCTGTTTCTATTGCAAAAAAGGCTTGCCCGGAGGCAGGGGACAGTAAGTTTGCCTGCTACGGGGTGTATTCGCGGGCGCTGGCAAAGCTGAAGGACTTTAAAGCACTGGAGACTCTAGCAAATGAACTGTTGGCCATGGACGAAGTAAAACAGGATAAGATGCTACTAGATGGCTGGACACTGGTACAAGACAGTGCCCAAAAGGGGATTGACCCAGCGGATGCAGAGCCTATAGCAGACCCTGGAGCTAATATATGATTGCTGTGAACACTTCTGCTAATTTACGAAAAAGAGTAGTAGCCTTTATTACCGTTTTAGTATGCACCACTATAATTATGTTGCTTAAAACATCAACTGCTGGAGCAGCACCATTGGGCGCAACGACATTTCCAGACCCTGCGGCCTCTACCGGCTATCCACTATATATGACAATTGGCCGGGGTGAATTTCCAGCCGAAGTGGCAGGTTCTATTATTGTGTCTGACCAGCCGGGGTCTGTGGGTGTTTGGATAAACGAGGCGCAGTGGTGTGGTTCTGATTCTGCCTATGCATATCAAGCATTGGATTTGCCGAAAGAGTATTCTGTACCATACTTTGCTACTAATTATGCCGTTTTCGGAATTGATAGTAGTTATGGCGTGAGCGGTATGCTAGCCTCAACGAGCTCTGGGCTATCAGCTCAGTGTAGTGGTAGAGATTTAGGTTTTACTTTTAACTTCGGCCCAGCACAATATAACGCCGCAACCAAAAAATATGTAGCTGTGTTTTTAGGGAGCATTGGGATGACTAACCCAGCCTACACCGCCGCACCAGCAGCAGCTGAGAACTCTTTTAGTATTTCGATAACCGGGCCTGGGACAACTAGAGCCTATCCGATACCTTCTGGTATCGGCGGTATAACAGGGTCGTGGTTTAACATGTCAAACCGTAACCGGCCAGTTGGTACAAACGCTAACTATGTCATAGATATTAAAATGCCGTGTAGTGTCCGTACTGCCACACCAGTAAGTATGCAGTTTTTTGATGTGGATAATGGGCAATATCAAAACTTTGGTAGCTACCCTTACATGACCTTTGGTGTGTCGCCGTTATTTAGCCCAGTCAATGTTACAGGAGGTGATGACCAGCCTTCACAGCTCTTCTCCGGCAGTATGCAACCAGATACTACATACACTTTAGCAATAGCTGGTCTGTCACGGCCAAATGCAATAACATATAGTGTAAGTGTTCCGCTTTCAAGTGTGTTTGCAACTAACGATTGTAGTGTGCCACCTCCGCCGCCACCACCAGACCCAGGACCGGGACCTGGACCAGTTGTAGACGCACCAAATGAGCCTGTTGGGTTTGCTGATTCTTGTTTCTTGTCCGGTAGCACTACAGTAATACTGGGATGGGCGTATGATAATAACGCGCCATGGGGGTCTACGCTACCAGAGGTGAATATTGGAGTATCGGGGCAGGCACGTCAGACTGTTGGTAGCCCACTGGATTATCGAACGGCGGCCATAAACTCATATTTGGATTCTAACGGATACGGTAATAGTGCTAGAGATTCGGGATATGGATTTAGGGCCGAGTATAACGGTTTGTATAGTGGAAGTAACTATATATTGTCTGGTGTGGTGATGAACGTAGGATCTGGAAATAACAAAAATCTAGGATTAAGTGGGTCTTTCCCTGGTGGGGTGATACCACAGTCTTGTTTATCTAGTACTCCTCCACCTCCACCTCCGTCGAACTGTGCCGACCCATCAGCCATCAACTTTGGCTCTCCATTGCCATGTGTATATCCGCCACCTCCACCACCGAATAATCCACTGAATGGTGGCGTCAGTGCAGATAGCTCCTGCACAACCCTAAGGGGTGCAGTTACGGATCCAGACTTGCCTTATGGTGGAGTGTTTAGAATACACATTAGGTTTGATTCGCAGTCGGCACCACTGGCGGCGGAAGTATTTACAACCTCAACCGGACCTACAGCCGGTGATGGCCAGTGGGTGTGGACTGTGCCAGACTCATTTAAGACGGCGTCACCCAGGTCTATATGGGTATCGGCATTGGGCAAAAATGCCGCCGGCGTGGAAGATAACTGGGCTCAGATGTTTAATAATGGATTAATTTTCGTAGGGCCATGTTTATTACCACCAGTGCCAGACTGTTTAGTAAATTCCATTGGCGTTTCAGCTAATGAACCGTTTTATCTGTCCGTGACGCTGAAGAACAATTCGTCTAGCAATATTGTAGTTACTGGTTTGCCGACTACTTATTATCAAATATATCAAAATATGATCTTTAAAGGTGCGCCTATGCAAGTGAACATAATAACCGGTTTTGGGGCGCCGTATAATACATCTACCAACTCCTACATGACATTTCCTCAGACTATTAGCCCGGGAGGGTCACTGGTGATAAGGTCGCAGACGCCGACTCCAACTATTACGCTTGCTACGACTGGGTCGTACGGTGTGAGATGGGGTGTGCCTGTTAGCGCTGGTCCGCCGATATTATATTCTGCAGGTGACTGTGGAACTATCAAAGCTAACGCTATAGATGTTTCTGCCAAACCATACGTACGATTCTATGGTAATGATGTTATTGCCGGTGGGGCATATGGCTCGACATGTAGCGTTAGTAGTGGTGCACAGGCCAGTGGGTACGGAATATTTACGGGCGCTCAGAATCATACTACATATAAAGGCACAGCGTCAGAACTTGCCGTGTTTGCTTCTGGTCAGATTGGTGGAGTACTGCCGGGGTCTCAAAAGCCCA
>JAGONL010000008.1:0-15994 GCA_017993025.1 Candidatus Saccharimonadota bacterium | reverse complement strand
CAGGCCAGTGGGTACGGAATATTTACGGGCGCTCAGAATCATACTACATATAAAGGCACAGCGTCAGAACTTGCCGTGTTTGCTTCTGGTCAGATTGGTGGAGTACTGCCGGGGTCTCAAAAGCCCACAAGGACTTGGGTATCTGAACTAAGCTTTGCTAATCAGTCGCTGGGGAGCACTGTTATAAGTGGCTCGCCACCATTTGGCGGTAATTTTGCTGACGTGCTTTGTGCGGATGACTATTGGGGGCAAAAACCACCAAACTCAGACATGATTGCTCTACCTACACAACCAGCAGCGTCACCTAACCCAGCTGCTAGAAAAGTAGATATTAATAGTTTGGCAAATGGTAGATACTATTATTCAGGCGAATTACATATTTTTGCCGATAACCTTGTTGCAGCTGGAAAGCGGGTAACGATTTACAACGAAGGTAATACGGTTTTGGGACGTGCCGGTATTTCGCCTTTAGGATTTAAGATAGCCTACGACACAACTACACAATGGGCTAATATAGACCAGATTCCACTTATTAAAGTTATTACATTGGGCAATATATATGTTGATGATGGCATTACGCAGGCAGATGGTATGTTTGTAGCAGTTCCGAACCCTAGCGTGCCTAATACCGGAGAAATTCATACTTGTTCGCAGTTTGACTTCGGTGTGGATTTGACTAAACCGACACTTAATCAGGCGATAATTGCTAGTAGATGCCAGAAAAAACTTATAGTAAATGGGGCGTTTATAGCCAAGAGAGTTTATATGCTTAGAATGAATGGTAATATAACAAGTGCAGTTCCTGGACCGGAGGCCTATACTTCGGCTAATATCGCAGAGGTGTTTAGATTCTCCCCTGAACTATACCTAGCCCTGTTGTCTGAGGGTAAAGGCCAGAATGACGGTGTATTTGACGCGATTCTTTCGTTGCCTCCAGCTCTATAGACTAATTAAGAGGGTAGAGGGTAGAGGGTAGAGGGTAGTCCTAGCTCATATCTATATTTTTTACAAAAAGGGTGTGGTAATTATAAGCATATACAGTATAATTGTAGATAAGTTATGGGCATATTATCAAACACGTCTGATTTTTTTGGTCTCGACATTGGTACTTCGGCAATACGAGTAGTACAAATGCGGGGTGCAAAAAATAAAGTTTTAGTAACCCACGGATTTTTAGATATTGATCCAAGAATATCTCGGAGCGATTCTAATGTAGACCAGCAGAAATTGGCAGTAGCTATCAAGCAAGTGGTTTCGCAGAGTGGAATATCAACACCCAATGTGGCCGTCGGGCTACCGTCCCAGAGAGTTTTTAGTACCGTTGTTGACGTTGATAGGCTTAGTCCTGCTGAACTTGATAAGACTATTAGGTTTCAAGCCGACTCTTTAATTCCAACACCGCTTGCTGAATCAAAGGTAGACTGGGCTCTTTTAGGTGATTCTCCAAAAGAAGCAAGTAAGGTTGAGCTTTTGTTGTCGAGTGTATCAAATAGTTTCGTAGAGCAACGGCTAGATATGCTTGAATCTATCGGCCTTAACGTAATAGCGTTTGAACCAGACAGTTTGGCTATTACGCGGTCACTGCTTGCCTCAGATTATCTTTCAGCCACTCTGATACTTGATATGGGTGATTTATCAACTGACCTTGTGATTACGCTCAATGATGCTCCGCGACTTGTTAGGTCAATACCAGTTGGTATAGAAGGAATTATTAAATCTGCCATGCAAGGCCTTGGCGTAGACGAGAAACAAGCTAAGCAGTTTGTGTTTAAGTTTGGTATGAGCAAAGATAAGCTAGAGGGTCAGGTGTATGGTGCTATTAGTAGTACCGTTGAGCTATTAATAACTGAGATAGAAAAGTCTATTAAGTTTTTTAACACAAGGTACCCAAATAGCAGTATTGAGAGAGTATTGGTTACTGGCGGAGCGTCTACACTACCTGAATTTCCATTAACAGTAGCAAATAAATTTGGAATTGGTGTCGAAATTGGTAATTCCTGGAGAAATGTTAGCTTTGCGGCTGAGAAACAAAATGAACTTTTGGCAGTTTCAAGTAAATTTGCCGTTGCAGTAGGTCTAGCGGAGAGGGTGGAATGAGATGATTCAGTTTAACCTACTTCCTGATGTAAAAATGCAGTACGTTAAGGCAAAGCGCACTAAACGTCTGATTATTAGCACTTCTACCTTAATTTCAATTGTTTGTGTTGGGGTGATATTGCTACTGTTTAGTGTGGTACAAATAGCTCAGAAGAAGCATATTAGCGACCTAAGCACCGACATAGAGGTTGCAACAAAGAAAATTCAGTCTATCGAGGGGCTTGATGAAATATTGACTGTTCAAAACCAGCTTACGTTGTTGCCCGGACTTCACGAGGGTAAGCCAAAATCTTCAAGACTATTTGATTATTTAGCGTTTGTTAGTCCGACTGAGGCCAAAATAATTTCTTTAAATTTTGATACGGTCACCAGTACCATAGTTATACAAGGTACGGCTGACAAGATAGCTACTGTCAATAAATTGGTTGATAACATAAAAGCCACTACGTACTCAGTTGAAGGGCAGAGCGCTGACTCAAAAACAGCCCCATTTACTCAGGTGTCGACTCAACTTATCGGAGATAATGAGAAGGCAAGTTATAAAATAGACATAATTTATGATCCGGTTATATTTGAGAACACTAAAGAAATAATCATGCAACTGGAAGGCCAGTCGTTCTCTACTAAGAGTAAGGAGGCTATATAATGCCAAGCATTTTATCAAAAGGCCATAAATCCGTAAAACACGACATAATAGACAAGACCAACAGTAGGACTATCGCTACTGTCGCTGTCGCAACATTTATTCTTGTGTTTAGTCTTTTTGCTGGACGCGCACTAATAAGCCAAAGCCTGTACCACACAAGGGTAATTTCAGAGAAAGAGAAGTCATTAAAACAGCTGACTGATAATGAAAAAGCAGTTAAGGAATTAGAAAAGTCTTATACAGCGTTTCAGTCGCAAGCAACAAATATAATTAGTGGAAATTCTGGCGGTACTGGAGCGTTAGATGGAACTAATGCCAAGATAATTCTTGACGCACTCCCTGACAAATATGACTACCCAGGGCTGTCTAGCAGTTTTGAGAAGATTTTACGTGACGGAAGCTACGACATAGGTTCTATAGGTGGTACCGAAGACCCAACGGCGGCGACCGCTAGTAGTTCTAACGGTGAAATAGTGCCAACAATAATACCCTACGCTTTCACAGTTAGCTCCGACGTCGAGGGTATTCGTAGGTTACTAGAGACTTTAGAGCACTCTATTAGACCAATGTATGTGGACAATTTACAGATACAATCAGGGGAAAGTATATTGCAGACGAGAGTATCGTTGCACACATTCTTTGCACAATCAAAGACTTTTGAACTTGGCTCTAAGGAGGTGAAGTAGCATGAAAAAGGAAGCCGGTGTAATATTTATTGTCGCTGTTTTTAGTGCTGTACTTTCTATAATATTGTCAGGGATATTTTTTTCAACACCAGAAGATAGAACTCAGAAAGTAGAAGTTGTTAAGCCTATATCAACTACTTTTGAAGACCCTGGAAGTGTTTATTTTAATTCAAAGTCTGTAAACCCAGCACAAAATATCCAAATCGGGACAGAGCCTAATAGCAAGCCCCTTGAGGCAAGATAGAAAAGATGGAGCCTGAACTCGACTTACCCAAAATCCCTGCCAGCCTAGATTCATCATCAGCGCGATCTGCTAGCTTATCCTCAAGAAATGTACCTACGGGTACCTTTCTCTCAGATAAAGCTCGTATCTCATCACTGAATGATAAACCTAAATCTGGCGAGGTTTTGGGTAAGTCGAGTCAAAGCTCGTGAGTATACTATCGGTAGCTACCCAGAAACAAGTAGAGAAAGCTATTGTAGAGCAAGGCTTACTTTCTCCTGAAAAATTTCAAGAAGTTCGTGAATTGGCCGAGCAGAAGGATGAGCCATTATTTAGCTCGATGATTACGGGTGGCTACATAACGAACGAAGATTTAACTAAGATGGTTGCTCACGTTGCAAAAATGCCATACGTAAACCTAACTAATTCTCATATTGACCCAAAGATATTATCATTACTACCAAAAGAGATAGCAGAGCGTTACATGTCAGTGCCACTAGGGGAGATGAATAACCGCTTAGTTGTGGCTATGCTAGATGCCGATAACGTCCAGGCTGTAGATTTTATGAGTAATAAAATCGGTAGACCTCTTAAAGTTTATGCTGCAAGCGAGGAAGGCATTAAAAACGTCTTAAAGCAGTACCAGGGAGACTTAGGACGAGATGTGGCTAGTGTGCTGGATAAACAGATTAAAGAACAATCTAGCGAACAAGACGTTAAAGACCAGATTGAGATAAACACTATTACCAACGATTCGCCGATTAGTAAGGCGCTATCTACTATTTTAGAGTATGCGGCCAAAAATAAAGCAAGTGATATACATATAGAGCCTCTCGAGACAGAATTAAAGATTAGAGCCCGCGTTGACGGGGTTTTGCGTGAAATAATGCAACTGCCAAAGAGTATAGAAGCACCGTTGGTGTCTAGAATAAAAATTCTATCAAATTTAAAGATAGATGAACATAGGATTCCTCAGGACGGGCAGTTTTCTATTGCGGTTGCAAATACTACTATCGACTTGCGTATCGCTATATCACCAGTGGTATGGGGTGAACAGGTAGTTATACGTTTGCTCGACAAGACTGGAACTTCTTTAAAACTTGAAGACATGGGATATGTTGGCCGTCCGCTAAGAGTAATACGTCGCGGTTTACAGCGTCCGAATGGAATGATTTTGACATCTGGCCCTACCGGCTCAGGAAAAACTACATCTCTATATTCTTTATTGCAGGAAATTAAAAGTGACGCGATAAACATAGTAACTCTTGAAGACCCCGTAGAGTATAAGATGAACGGGATAAACCAGATACAGGTTAACTCTGATGTTGGGCTGACTTTTGCATCGGGCTTGCGGTCTATTCTGCGCCAAGACCCTGACGTCGTTATGGTTGGTGAGATTCGAGATAAGGAAACGGCGACATTAGCTGTCCAAGCGGCTTTAACTGGGCATCTAGTGTTTAGCACTCTACACACCAATTCGGCTGCCGGAATTTTGCCTAGACTTTTGGAAATGGGGATAGAGCCATATTTGATTGCCAGTACTGTGCATACTGTAATTGGCCAGCGATTAGTGCGACGTAACGTCGATGAAAAAGAGCCGTATCAGTCGGACAAGGTTGAAACCGACGCAATAATTAAATCTTTGGGTCCTATATTACCTAATTCTCAATCTGATATTTCTGCTGTAGCCCAAGATTTAGGATATTCTAACTTGCCTCTAAGCAATCAAAACGCTTATACTTTATTTAGAGGAAAAAGTTCTTCTGAATCCCCGGATGGCTATAAGAGTCGAATGGGTTTGTACGAGGTGTTTGAAGTATCGGACTTAATTCAAGATCTTATCTTGAAACGATCGACAAGCGCTGAAATACAAAGGGCTGCTCAAGCAGAAGGCATGATAACAATGAGACAAGATGGATATCTTAAAGCTTTGAGCGGGATGACTACAATCACAGAAGTTAACCGTGTCGCAGCCGAAGGCGCGTCATAGAATAAAAAGTTAGGGGAAAACAGGGTGGCAGACAGAATTCATACCAAAATCAATTTCGTAAATGAAGAAGCTTTTTTAGTGTTGCTGAGTGATTTTTCTTGCGACAAACTGTATAGAGATATACGTTGCGAAGCAAAAAAATTGCTAAGTACGCTAAACAACTTCTGTAATAGAAAGGTGATATTGGTATGAGTTCTGCATCAACACAACCAAGAATTGAAATTCTTCTGGAAGAAGTAGTTAAGAAGAAGGCTTCTGATCTTCACTTGCAAGTTAGTCTTCCGCCGATGCTGAGAGTCGACGGCGCATTGACACCTATCTCTGGTTCAGACGTGTTAACAGAGGAAGCGGTGGAATCTTTGATCTTCGCTATTTTAGACGATGACCAGAAACAGATTTTACTTAAGGATAAAGAATTTGATTTTAGTTTTGCGTTTGGTGATTTAGGGCGTTTTCGTGTAAACGCTTTCCACGAAAGAGGTAATCTGGCCGCGGCATTGCGTCTGATACCAAATGAAATTTTGACCACTGAACAGCTTGGACTACCTGAGGTAGTCAATAAGTTTGCTGAATTTCCTAGAGGACTCGTTTTGGTTACTGGGCCAACCGGTTCTGGTAAGTCAACGACGCTTGCAGCTCTTGTCGACAAAATTAACACTGAAAAAGCTGCACATATTATTACCATTGAAGACCCGGTTGAGTTTACTCATAAATCCAAGAAGTCAGTTCTTGTACAGCGTGAAGTTCATTACGACACTTTTTCTTTCTCTGCAGCGCTAAGAAGTAGCCTACGTCAGGATCCAGACGTTGTATTGATTGGCGAGATGAGAGACCTAGAAACTATTGCTAGTGCAATTACCATCGCCGAGACCGGACACCTTGTGTTTGCCACACTTCACACAAACTCCGCAGCTCAGAGTATAGACCGTATGATAGACGTTTTCCCGCCACATCAACAACCCCAGATTCGTTCACAGTTAAGTAATATCTTGATGGCTATTTGTTCCCAAAGGCTTATCCCGTCAATTGGCGGCGGTAGAGTGGTTGCCGCAGAAGTATTAATAGCGACACCGGCCGTACGTAATATTATAAGAGAAGGCAAGACGCATCAGTTGGATGCTGTGATACAGACAGGGTCAGAATATGGCATGCAAACTATGGATAAAACACTTGTTGGTATGATACACGCAGGGTCAATAAGCTATGATGAAGCAAGAAATTATGCAGTTGATATCGAAGAACTAGATAGGTTGATGAGGGGATAATTATGATAGTAAATTCTAAATCTAAAGTACTAAATTCTAAAAAACGACTGCAGATTGGGAATCTAATAAACCAAAGGTTTATGGTATGTTGACGTTTAAATATACGGCGCGCGACCCAGCAACAGGTAAAAAAATAGAAGGTGTTGTACAGGCAGAAAGCGAAAAGTCAGCATCGCTAATTGTTGAAGCGCAGGGGTATGCACTACTAAGTGTAGCTATTGAGAATTCTGAGGGGTTTATTGGCTCGTACAGCGGTCGCGTTAAGGGGAAAGACAAAGTTATATTTTCTAGACAACTGGCTACACTAATAAACGCTGGTTTGCCTTTAGTCCAGAGCCTTCGCTCAGTACTTGGACAAACTAAAAATAAGAATTTGCAGGCGGTGTTAACAAAAGTAGTTGCTAGTGTTGAGGGCGGAAAATCTTTTGCCGATAGCTTGAAAGCGCACCCAAAAGTATTTGATCCAATTTTTGTTAATCTTGTAGCTGCCGGTGAAGCATCTGGTACGCTTGACGCGGCACTGGACAGAATTGCTAATCAGCAAGAAAAAGACGCTGAACTTGCAGCTAAAGTTAGGGGTGCTATGGTGTACCCGATTATAGTAATTTTGGTCATGATAGTTGTAGTCACCTTTATGCTTGTTAGCGTTCTACCGCAGGTACAAGAGCTTTATGCTGGCCTGCCCGGTGCAAAACTACCATTAGTAACGCGGATGTTGCTGGCGGTATCTGGATTTATGATTAATTTCTGGTGGTTGATAATAATCGTCTTGGGTGTTGGCTTTTTCCTGACTACAAAGTGGGCGAGAACATTAGGTGGTATACAGTTTATAGATAAACTTAAATTAAAAATATGGCCATTAGGCCCGCTGTTTTCAAAGATGTATATGGCTCGTTTTGCTAGAACTGGTTCTACGCTTGTCGCAAGTGGTGTACCACTTATTTTGGTGCTTGATATCACAGCTTCGTCAATTAACAATGTACATGTCGAGAGATCCATTAACAGGGCTACTGAAAAAGTAAAAGGCGGTAGGGCATTATCGGAATCTCTTGAAGGAGATGAAAATTTTCTTGACCTAGTACCAAAGATGATAAAAATTGGTGAAGATTCGGGTGCTTTGGAGAAAATGTTAGAAAAGACAGCCGACTATTACGAAAAAGAAGTCGATTCTCAGGTCAAGGCGATATCCACAATCATTGAACCGGTATTAATGGTCATATTAGGAATTGTGGCAATTATTATTGTTAGCGCTATATTACTACCGATTTATGGATTAGTAGGGCAAAACTTAGGGGGGTTATAGCCAAAACGCTTGTGTTTAAAAACGATTAGTCGTAGTATATATTTATAAAATGTTTTTATATTATTTAGGGAGGGAATTATGCTTAAGAATTTATTAAGAAAAAGACAGAGAGGCTTTACTATCATAGAAGTTATGATAGTGCTGGCTATAGCAGGATTAATTTTGGTGGTTGTGCTTGTTGCAGTGCCACAGCTATATAGAAATCAACGTGATACCGCTAGAAGAGACGTCCTAGCCAGGGTATCCACCGAGTTATTGGCATTCGCATCCAACAATAATGGAGTTATGCCTTTTGCGGCAGCGGCTCCCGGCAATATAACACAATTTACTACTTTTTACATTACTGGCAAGGTAGACGCTAAGAATCCATCAACTGGTAACCCATACACGATAGAATACGCACCTAATGACACAGCAGATCCGACGGTTGATCAAATATTGGTACACAGGGGTGCAACCTGTAGTGGTGAGAGAAGTACTGGCTCGACTAACTTGCCTACAGCAAGAAGCTTTGCGATCAGACTACAGTTAGAGGGTGGAACCACCTTCTACTGTGTTGACAATATGTAGAGTTTCTAGATTCTAAGAGAGATAACACAAAGACGCTTGGGATAAACCCAAGCGTCTTTTGTTTTATAGCCCCCGCAAAAGACCCATATTTGTTTAGCGGGGGCTATAGCTGATACCATATTGGTTATGGATATAGTAATTGGTGTCTATTTGTTTGTTTTAGGGCTGGCTTTTGGAAGTTTTGCGCTGGCTATGACTGACAGGATGAAAGCCGGTAGGGACTGGGTGCGAGGCCGGTCGGAATGTGATGAATGCCATCACAAACTAAGCCCCGTGGATCTAGTTCCTGTAATAAGCTGGCTAAGTACTGGTGGCAGATGTAGATATTGCAAAAAACGGCTGTCCAGAGCCTATCCACTGGCTGAGTTAGTCTGCGGAGTTTCGTTTGCCCTGTCGTTTGTATTTTTCCCATATGAGCTAAGTGGATACGGAATTGGACTACTTGTTATCTGGCTAATTGGCTTGGTGATTATGACATCTCTGCTAATTTTTGACGTAAGGTGGTTTTTGCTACCCAATAAACTAGTTTATCCTTTGCAGTTAGTAGCTTTGAGCCACAGGTTAGTGATAATCATGAATAATACTGTGCCACTGGCTAAAGATTTAGTTACTTTAGGCTATACACTGCTTGTTAGCGCTGGGATTTTCTATTTACTGCACATAATATCAAAAGGCAGATGGATAGGTGACGGTGACGTGCGTTTAGGGGTAGCCATGGGGTTATTTTTGGCCGGTCCTGCAGAGGCATGGCTAGCGATATTTGTAGCGTCTCTATCTGGAGTATTCATTGCTATACCTAGTTTGCGCAAGTCTAAACAGGCTTTAAAAATGAAATTGCCGTTTGGTCCAATGCTGATATTTGGGCTGTTTGTATCTTATCTATTTGGGAGCCAGATAATCGATTGGTATAGCTCAACATTTCTCTTTTTGTAGATGACAAATCACAGGGGTGGAAAAAATATCGCTTATGCTATAATTAGAAACATGAAAGCTAAGCCTGGGTATACGATACTAGAAGTGTTGTTGTTTGTTGCAGTCTCTTCAATGATGTTCGTAGCGGCACTGACAGCTATAGGTGGCAGGCAACAGCAAGTGCAATTTGCCCAAGCTACCAGAGAGTTTGATGCTAAATTGCGCGACATAATAAACGATATTACAACCGGATATTTCCCGACAAATTCGACTATTAACTGTAGCGTAGTCGCTGGAGAGGTTCAGATAGCAATATCTACAGGTAAGGAGCTGGGAACTAATGATACTTGTGTGTATGTCGGTAAAGCACTGCAGTTCCAACCCGAAGGAAACGCAAGTATAATGCGCATATATCCTCTAGCCGGCCGGAGGTATTCAGACTTAAAACTAACCCCCAGCGTTTCTATAGCAGAATCCCGACCAAAGGCTGTAGTACTTCTTAGTAATGCTACATTTAAAGACCAGGTTGAGAACTATAATTTGTTATATGGGCTCAAAGTCACCAGAGTAATTAGGCAAATTACCCCAACCACCCTAACAGATTACGGTATTGTAGGCATACTAAGTAATTTTGGCGGGTCTAGTGTATCTGAGTCACAGTCAGTACAAATTGGAGGAGTTAATGCTTCATTTTCACCACTTGGTCTGGATAAACCCAGTGCTGTAGCAATTATCAATACTCTGACTGATGATCCTTCTAAGTCGGGAAGTTCTGGATATTTTGAGAAAAACACAAATGAGGGTGTAACTATTTGCCTAGAGAGTCCTGAAGGCAAAAAAGCTTCAGTAAACTTTGGTATTAAGGGCAGTAGCGCTACAGAACTAAAGCTCGACAACTATGAAAAGGGGTGTGACTGATGATTAAACAAAATCAAATAGGTGACACGATTATTGAAGTACTGCTAGCGATGTCTGTGATAGGACTAGTGCTGGGTGCGGCATTTGGTATTGCCAACAGGAGCGTTTCTATAGGTCAAGAAGCCCAGGAAAGAAGCGAAGCTTTAAAGATCGCAGAGTCACAGCTTGAGTTATTTAAAAGTGAGTATTTTGTATCTACCGATGTAAGTGGTCGTAGTGAGTCTTCTAGTTTTTGTTTTGATCCTATCAGCGGAGGCAGTGTTGTAAGAGAATCAAGTAGCGCGTCCTGTATGAATATAAACGGGAACGGATTAGCCGGTTTGTACAGCGTTTCGATTATCCCACCGACTTCAGCTGATTTATCTAAGACCTACGAAATAAAAGTTACTTGGACTAGACTAGGCGACAGTACAGCTGGTATTAAAAGTAGCCTATCATTATATTTTAAACCGGGTTCATTATGAGAAGACTAATCAATCAACATAGCAATGTCCACGCCGAAGCTGTGCCGTTAGGGCATGATAAAAAACAATCTGGTTTTACTATTATAGAATTGATGATTTCAACCACAATATTTTCGCTTGTGTTGATGATTTGCATGGCTGGGATACTGCAAATAACAAAAATGTATTACCGTGGTGTGACTCAAACCAAAACCCGTGAAGCTGCTCGAGTAATAACAGATGAAATTGGGGAAGCTATACGTTTTTCTAACCAGTCTGTAGCAATTGGTCCAGTAGTTTATGGACCACAAATTAACGATTTAAGCGCTAATTCGGTTGGGTATTTTTGCATAGGTCAAAAACGTTATAGTTATGCGATTGATAGGCAAGTAAAAAGTACCCCAGTGGCAGGAACAAAACAGAAAAAACATGCGCTTTGGGTTGATCAAACACTAAGTTGTAGTTCTGCAGCCGACCTGAATGCAGATGTACCTACAAGTAATGGAAAAGACCTAGTGCCTCAAAATATGCGACTGTACAAGCTAGCTATTGTAGAAAAGGATGCAATAAAGAATATTTTTAGCATATCGGTTGGTATCGCTTATGGTGATGACGATTTATTATTCCCTAAACCAGCGTCTAGCCCAACAGAACTGACTTGTGAGGGTGGATTTGTTGGGGTGGAATTCTGCGCAACGACAAATTATGATGTAACAGTACAAAAAAGATTAGAATAGGGATATACTTATGTTAATGATTAATTATAAATCAAAAAACCAGAGCGGATTTGTTTCAATAGTTGTTGCGCTACTTATAATGGTAATAATTTCGCTTATAACCATTGGCTTTACTCGGTTGATGCAAAGAGAACAGCGCCAGTCACTAGACAGGCAGTTAAGCAGGCAGGCATTGTATGCTGCTGAGTCTGGCATAAATGACGTATATTCAGCGCTACAAACAAATCCTGCTCTACCAGCTGAAAAAACAGCATGCGACGTAAGTCTTCCACCTTCAGTTAATAGTGGAATAATTGACGAAGTCGGCGCTGTACGCTATACCTGCGCTCTTTACGATAAAACTCCAACTGAACTCGTTTACAGTTTAAGCACTACCGAATCAAAGATTGTCGAGCTTAAGACTGATAGTGGTCGTCCTTTTAGAGTACTAAATATTAAATGGGGCAACGAACAGGGCACTAACGATGTGACGGCGTTACCTGCTTGTGGAGTAAATGCCGGAACATTTCCTACAAGTCGCACGGGTAACGTGCCAATAATAAGGCTAGACTTGACTAACACCACTGTACTTTCAAGAGACGAGCTAATAAAGGGTACAGATAATCTGTACATCGTGCCGTGTAGAAACGGAACACCAGTAACTACATATAACTATTTGCCTTCTGCACCTAAAGGGCAAGTTGTTGAAGTAGCTTGCGTTGCTGGGCTGGCGCTACCTTGCGAACTAAACATTAGTGGACTTTCGTCTGTTTCTTACGGAGCTAGGCTTAGGTCGGTTTATGATAGCGCGCAAGTAACAATTAAGGCTACTGAAACTACCATTGCTGGTGTAGCTGGTGTTGCTGAGTTTCGACAAGCACAAACAAGTATCGACGTTACAGCAAGAGCAAGTGATGTTGTGCGAAGGCTAAGGGTTTCAATACCTTTCGCTAAAGCTATCGGGCCGCCTGAAGGAGTTTTCCAAGCATTTGATGGTGTATGTAAACTATTAACTGTAGATATCAACTTGCCGGCTAGAGTGTCCGATAACTGCACGTATTAATAGCGAAAGAAGTAGAGTAAAAGCTTACGACTAACGACTATCAGCCTAGATTTCTTCTTTTTTGCTGTGGAACTTCTGATGAATCGCCTTTAGGTGCGGGTCGGTGACGTGCGTATATATTTGAGTTGTAGATATGTTGCTGTGACCTAGCATTGCCTGAACACTCCTTAGGTCGGCTCCATTCATCAATAAATCCGTCGCAAAACTGTGGCGCATCGTGTGAGGACTTACGTGTTTTGTTATGCCCGCCATTAGTGCGTGTCTAGCCACTAATCTCTGGACGCTACGAGCGGTAAGACGACTAAAGTTTCCACTAAGTGACACGTTATTTTTTGTGCCACTATAGCGAATAAACAGGGGATTACTATTATCCTGGCGTTTGTCTAGATATTGTTGAACCCACCAGCCTGCTGAATCGCTTATAAAAATTGGGCGGTCTTTTTGGCCTTTACCACGCACCATAAATTCTTTTCGTTTCAAATTAATATCGTCGCGGTTTAGGTTAACAAGCTCTGATACACGCAGGCCGCTAGAGAAGAGTAACTCTAGAATTGCACGGTCTCTAAGACCCTGAACAGTGTCAATTTTGGGTACGTTAAATAGTCTTTCTAACTCTTCATTGTTTAGGAAGGTTACTTGTTTTCTCCTGGCACGAGCTAGTTCAATCTTGTCTGTTGCTAGAGCAGGGATATCACGTTTGGCGCAAAACTTTAAAAAACTTCTTAGGGCTATTAGGTGATAGTTTTGAGTGTTTTTTCCTAGTTCGTCGCTGGTGTTTGTGCCTAGTCGGTTAAGCCACAGACGCCATTTGCGAACTAATTCAGCATCTATTTCAGACACCTCAATATCACCGGCAAAGTCCATTAGACGGGTCAGGTAATGGTCATAGTTTTGGATTGTTTTTTGAGAGCGGTTTTGTTCTATTTCTAAATATTCTAAAAAATCAGTCTTTGTTTTACTAAAAAGCATATGCTAATTTTAGCACAGCATTGTACGACGCATCACTTTATATTTCTAAAATTTGTCAATACTGTACTTGTCTAAACTTAGTAACGGCCGTACAATATATTAGACATGAGCAAGAATAAGGAAACTTCTAAAGCTATAGATGTTTTGCTTTATAGCATTGCTATTGGTTCTGTTACAGGTGCTATGTTGGTTGCGCCAAACGCTGTACAAATTTTAGACAAGCCACTGACTAAATTATTTGACACTTTAGATGACCGACAGCGACAGCGGGAGCTTAGTAGACTTAGAAGTTATTTGAAAACCCAAGGTCTGGTTAGGGGTGACTATGATCATGGGATCGTACTTACTAAAAAAGCTTTGAAGCGCTTAGAGGTATATAAATTTAATAGTTTAGAGATAGAGTGTCCTGATAAATGGGATAATCGATGGCGAATTGTTATGTTTGATATTCCAGAGACCAAACGTGAGGGTAGGGTTATGTTCACTAGAAGATTACAGGATCTTGGATTCCAGTTATTGCAACAAAGTGTTTGGATTCACCCTTATGAGGCTAAAGACGTTGTTTATATTGTAGCTAGACACTTTGGGGTAGAGGAATTTGTTACATACATAGAAACATCGCACATAGACAACAATCGTATATTGGAACAAAGATTCAAAAGCGTTCTAAAATCTGTCTAAAGTTTGTAACGGCCGTATTAAAGATTGGACAAGGATTATTTTTGCTTTGCTGTATCTGTTATACTTGATACAACTAAGTAAGGAGTAAAATAATGGAACGAACACTTATTATCCTCAAGCCAGATGCAGTTCAACGTGGTTTGTCCGGTGAGATTATTGAGCGATTTGAGAAAAAGGGATTAAAAATTATTGGGATTAAAATGATGAGCCTAGATAGTGCGCTATTGCAGGCACATTACGCCCATTTAGTAGACAAGCCTTTTTATAAGGGATTAGAAGAATTCATGAAAAGTTCACCAGTTATAGCAATGGCTTTGGAAGGGTATGAGTGCATTAATTCTATCCGAATAATTTTGGGGGCTACAAACCCGAAAGAGGCTGATGCTGGTACAATTAGAGGTGATATGGCTATGGAATCTGGTCGAAACTTGGTGCATGCTTCTGATAGCAAAGAAAATGGAATAATTGAAGTTGCAAGGTTCTTTAAGGCTAGTGAGCTATTTGATTATGACAAGTCTGAGTTTATGCATGTTTATGAGGCCTACGGAAAATAAATAGAAAAGGTGACTTTTGTCGCCTGACTGGCCTGGTAGCTCAATGGATAGAGCAGTTCCGTCCTAAGGAAAAGGTTGTAAGTTCGACTCTTACCCAGGTCACCAAATAATGAAAGCAAATTCTAAATTCTAAGTACGAATCCGCCAGCTGGTGGACTAAACAAATTTGAAAAATGAAAAACGAAATATGAAAAACGGGGAGATCAGAAGAAAGTGAAAGTACAAGAGTTAAAAGTTCTTGAAACTAAAACTCTTCAACTCTGAAACCCAGCAACATTCAACTGTATCTACTAAATTGGTACCATAAGCATAAAGTCGAGTATACTGTTAGATATGGCAAAAAGCACTTTTCGTGGGCAGTATGACGATGAAGAGATATTATATTTTTTCCGTAAGCATCCGGTTGTTATGAGACGCGGTTTGATTTACTTTATGTTGGCGATACTACTTGGTACTGTACCGTCTTTTATTAAGCCTGAACTTGCCTATTTTTACGGTGGTCTGGGCGGGGGTCTTGTTTTGGGAATAATTATAGCTTTTCCGTCTTGGGTGTATTGGTATTTTAGTGTGTATATTCTGACAGACCAGCGGTTTGTGCAGGTTACCCAAAAAGGGTTTTTTAAGAAGAGGTTTTCAGACATTGGTTTAAATCAAATACAATCGATTAACTATCAGATTGTCGGCATACAAGAGACACTGCTTGGGTTTGGTACAATAGTAGTACAAAGCTACTTAGGAGACATAGTTATTAACGACGTACATCATCCCGAACATGTTTCGAAAGAGTTATCGAAGCTGTTGCGAGAAAACGGAGGAATGCAAACACCGCAAACAGATGATGGGCAAAAGAATAGTCACGAAAGAGTAGACTCATGAAGAAAAAAATCCAACAACTACGCGAGAAACGCTTGGCTAAAAAAGAGCAGGCAGAAACAGGTGTTGTGCCACGAATAACGAA
>JAGONL010000054.1 GCA_017993025.1 Candidatus Saccharimonadota bacterium | reverse complement strand
AACCAGTAGTAAGGCCGGCAGGTATAGTGGCTGGCCTTCGTCGACTGCCGCTCTTGTAAGATCAACTGTACCTAAGAATGTCTGGTCAAATTTAGATATATCTGCTGAAACTTCTTGCATCCAGCTAGTGTTTTGAACTACAGGGTATGAAAAGTCTACGATTTGTTGTGGGTCTTTAACTACTTTGTTTAGACCCGAGAAAAGCGCCAAAAACACAATTATCTGCACTACCATTAGCCCAAGTTGAGCCATTGGCTTAATCTCTTTTTCTTTATAAAGCTCCATCATCATCATGGATTCTTGCTGGCGGTTACCCTTGGTGGCTTCTTTGATTTTCTTCAGTTCTGGCTGAAGTTCGCGCATAGCCTTAGTGTGCTTAAGCTGTTTTTTAAGAAGCGGGTAAAGTGCCATCCTGGCAACAACGGTGAAAAGAATAATAGCAATACCAAAATCGTGCCCAGGAATTAGGGCATAAATTGCCGATAAAACGTTAAAAATTGGTTGCACGATTAAAGTGGTGAACATTGACTCAAAACTCCTTATATTCACTATATCATGATTGGGCAGAAACCTTCGCCAGAGCTTTTTTGGTTAGGCCGGAGACTTCACGGCCTAGGTCTAGGCTGGTAATTTCGATAATTGCACTTGTTTTAGCATAAATTATTACATCTATTGGCTGGCCTGCTAATAGTTTTTCTGTTCTAACGAGTTCAAATATACGTCTGCGTATTCTGTTGCGAACAACTGCCGAAGGGGCTATTTTTTTGCTAACCACAACAGCTGCACGATAGTCGCCCTTCTTGTTTTTTGTAAACCTAATAGACATTAGTCTGCCGTGTGCTACTTCCCCACGGACATTAGATACAGACCGATGGCCGTGAAATCTATTGGCTCTACCTATCATTATTAACTCCTAAATTTTGTCTAGAAAATAATTATCGAGTTAGAAGTTTTCGACCCTTATTACGGCGTCGATTCAGGACTGCTCGTCCGGCTTTGGTCTTCATACGCTTAAAGAATCCGTGTTCTCGTGAGCGATGTCGTTTTTTTGGTTGGTATGTTCGCTTTGGCATATTAAAGTACATTTTAGCATTATTTTACTTCTTACGCAAGGGGCGGAATTGTTGAAAAGTATAAGAGTAAAAAGTTCAAAGTTCTTAAACAAAAACCCTTCAACCCTGAAACTCTGCAACTTTAAACTTTGGTTTTCCTAAAACCTATGCCCTGCGCCGTGCTCTAACTATTTTTCACGAGGCTTTTGTCAAAACTCATAAATCCTGTGGCGCTATTGTTTATCCACTCATCCACACTGTTTATCCACACTATTAACTGGGGTGGTGCAAAACTGTGGAAAACTACTATCTTCTTTGGTTGCTTTTGTGGTTATTAAAATGTTGTGTAATTGGCTGTGGAAAAGTCTGTGGCATTAGTCTATTCTTAAAGGGAACTGAATCAAGTGTATAAGTTTTGAGGGAGTGATTAGAGCATGCAGGAAGCCGCTGGGATTTGGCAGGCCGTATTGGGTGAGATAGAACTAACTGTGTCCAGAGGAAACTTTGTGACTTGGTTTAAAAACACGCACCTCCTTGAATACACCCCTGAAAAAGCAGTTATTGGCGTGCCTAACGTCTTTATAAAACAACAACTTGAAAGAAAGTACGCCGAACTCCTTAAGGACGTGTTGGGGAAAAATGGCGTAGCTCCTGATGAAGTTAGATTTGACATATATTCCTCCCCGGGCAACAAATCACGCCGTCAAACAGATGACACCATTGTATTAAACCCCGAACTAGCTATTAGCGGTCGTAAAACCGCCTCTAAGCAAAGCGGTGTTGCTCATAACTATAGACAAGGCCTAAACAATCGCTACACCTTTGATTCTTTTATTGTTGGTGGCGCCAACGAGCTTGCCTATGCGGCCTGCCAGGCCATTGCCGTAAAGCCGGGTGAAAAATATAACCCACTATTCCTATATGGTGGCGTAGGTATTGGCAAAACCCACCTAATCCAGGCGGTTGGAAATGAAATATTGAAAAACAACCCCAGCGCCCACGTTGTGTATATATCTACTGAGCAGTTTATCCAGGAATTTTTAGATGCAATAAGGTTTAAGAAAAATACTGATTTTGCCGGCTACTATCGGAGTGCCGACGTACTAATTGTCGACGATATCCAGTTTATTGCCGGTAAAGAAAAGACTCAGGAGGAGTTTTTTCACACTTTTAACGCTCTTCATCAGGCAAATAAGCAAATTATTATTAGTAGTGATAAACCACCTAGAGACATTCCGACTCTTGAGGAGCGCTTAAGAAGTCGGTTTGCCTGGGGTATGTCTATAGATATGCAGACGCCGGATTTTGAAACACGTTGTGCGATCGTGCAGTCCAAAGCTCAGTCCCACAGGCTAAAATTGCAGCCCGATGTTGTAGAGTTTTTGGCCAACCTTGTGCACTCCAACATTAGAGAACTTGAAGGTGTGCTAAACCAGCTTCTAGCTTATTGTGAAATGCGCGAGCTGGCGCCAGACTTGCAAATTGCCGAGTCGCTTTTTTCTAACTCTAATAATCACCCGAAAAGAATTACTGCCAAGCAAATTATTGAACAGACAGCCCGCTACTACTCCCTAGATTTAAGTGATTTAATGAGCCCAAAACGCGACCGTGAAATCGTTGTTCCTAGGCAAATAGCTATGCACCTTTTAAGATCAGAGCTAAAGCTTAGCTTTCCAAAGATTGCCCGTGAATGTGGCCGAAAAGACCACACCACAGCGATTCATGCCGTAGACAAGATAACAAGAGAGCTGGCTATAGACCCACAACTTAGACAGCAGGTGGTTGAGCTGAAAGGAAGACTGTATGTATAGCACTATCAAACATGTGGATATCTTAGGGGAAAACCGCAAATTACCTGTGGTTTTAGGCTGGTTGCATGTGGGTACATTAAGACTTACACACAGACTCATAAACCGTAGCCATGGTTATACACCTTTTCAATCACAGCTAAACCCAGAAGTTATCCCACTACTATTTTCTAAATTTACCTCTATTAATTTTCAGTTATACCCCCTTTCCACAGGGCCTATAATTACTACTACATATATAAATACTAAGAAATGCTAACACAGGAGGCAGATAATGAAACTAACCGTAACCCAAGAAAACCTAAGCAGAGCATTATCTACAGTATCAAGAGTTGCTAGCACAAGAGGCTCACTGCCAATACTTTCAAACGTGCTTTTAAAAACCGACAATAACCGGCTACTTATAGCTGCAACCAACCTAGATATTGCAGTTTCTGAAACAATTGGAGCTAAGATAACTCAAAAAGGGTCAATAACTGTCCCAGCAAGGCTTATGCAAGATTTTGTCAGTAGTCTACCTTCTGGGAACCTGGAACTTGACGTTGTTGATAACAAACTAAAACTTACAGCAGAGAGGTTTGACTCTACTATAAACGGAGTGTCTGCCGAGGACTTCCCTGTTATGCCAACGATTGAGGGCGGACAAGAAATCGAGTTTGAGTCAAAAGAAATTAAACAAACCTTGCAACAAGTATTGTTTTCAGCCTCCGCAGACGAAGCTCGCCCCGTACTTACTGGTGTGTTTTTTAGCGCAGAGAAAAACAAACTTTTTATTGCTTCAACCGACTCGTATAGATTAGCCGAGAAGTGCTTGAAAAAAGAAATGAAGGACACAACCCTACTTGTGCCTGCACAGTCGCTACAAGAGCTTCTAAGGGCTTTGAAGGACGATTCTGAAAAGGTTGTAGTGACCTTTGACGACCAACAAGCCAGGTTTAAAGTTTCTGGGATAGAAATTGTAACTCGTCTTGTTGACGGAAAGTATCCAGACTACAAAAAATTATTGCCAAAATCCTATGAAACGACAGCTGTTTTATCTAGACAGTCACTAAACGAAATAACAAAAGTATCTAGCTTGTTTGCCAGAGAAGCAGCCGGGAGCATAACCCTAAACATCGACGAGTCAAAGAGTGAGATAAATATATCTTCTATCGCTTCACAGGTTGGGGAAAACACCGCCAGTGCCGAAGCGGAAGTCACCGGAAGTGCCGTAATAACCATGAACTCCAGGTATATTCTAGACGCCCTACAGGCTTTTGAGGGTCCTACAATCCAGATAAACGTTAACGGAAAACTTGACCCGTGTGTATTAACCGACCCAGGCGACCCAAGTTACTTGCATGTAATTATGCCGGTGAAGAGTTAGAAAATTCTAAATTATAAGCACTAAATTCTAAAAAATTTGAAAAATGAAATAAGAAATATGAAAAACGGTTAACTCGCGCGTCCGTGCTACCTGTTAACTCATAACTAAACCCTCTACCCTAAAGCCTAGACCCTTCCCGTATAATTAAGATATGTTGCAAACACTAGAGCTGGCAAACGTGAGGTCATACAAAAACGGCCTTTTTCAGTTTAGCGACTCTGTAAACATAATTGTCGGCCCAAACGCCAGCGGAAAATCTAACCTACTAGAGGCGATTCATATGAGTTCTTTGGGCGAAGCTTTCAAGAGCGACGATATTAATATGATAAACCGCGATGCTCAGTGGGCGCGTATTGATAGTCGATATGACGACCAAAACAGAACTATAAAAATTAAAAAGTCACCATTATCCAAAATTTTTGTTTTTGACGACATAGAGAAAAAGAGGTTCCCCACCGACAAAAACATACCCACTGTTCTGTTTGAGCCAACTCACCTATTATTACTTGGCGGAGAACCCGAAAGAAGAAGGGCGTATATCGACAACCTGCTAACCCAGACCGAGCTGGGCTACGGGGCTTTGCTTAAATCATATAAAAGAATTCTTTCTCAGAGGAACAGGCTACTCAAACAAGAAACCATTAGCCCTGAACATTTGTTTGTGTGGGATGTACAGCTGTCTGATATTGCCGGAAAAATATTTGAATATAGGAAAAAGTACACTGATTTTTTGCAAGAACAACTTACAGAAAACTACCAATCAGTTAGCGGTAACGATGAAATTCTGGGCATTACTTACGAGTCAAAAATACCGACTACGCACTACGCAAACGAACTTTTAAAAAAGCTAAAACTCGACTTTGCTATCGATCAAAACCGGGGCTTCACGGGCTCTGGCCCACACCGAGACGATTTAAAAATCACCATAAACAGCCAAGACGCCAGAGACAGCGCTTCCCGCGGAGAAACCAGGAGCATTGTTCTGGCCCTAAAATTAGCCGAGCTAAAAATCCTGGAGCAAAAAACCGGCAAAAAACCCCTACTTTTACTTGATGACGTGTTTAGCGAACTAGACGGCAAGAGACGCCGAACACTGTCTGAAACTCTGCAAAAATACCAGACATTTATAACAACAACCGACGCCGACGTAGTAATAGAACACTTCTCAAAGAGCTGTAACATAATCCCCACCAACGGCTAGAAGACTATAATGGCTCTACTATCTCCCCCTCTGGCGGGGAGAAGTAAGGCGAGAATCTATCATATGGGCCCTGCCCATCGATGTAAACAACTGCGTAATCTTGTCTGTTTAA
>JAGONL010000007.1 GCA_017993025.1 Candidatus Saccharimonadota bacterium | reverse complement strand
AGGCAAAAATAAGTGGGATATGAAGAATTTAGTTGGCGAGGAAGCATGGATGAGTATTAGGCGTGGTTGGGACACCCCCATACCAAATGGCGAAACGCTAAAAACTGTCTATGAACGTGTGGTGCCCTTCTATGAAAACGTCTTGTTGCCACTCATAAAAAACGGCAAAAACGTACTAATGGTTGCTCATGGTAACAGTATTAGAGCGTTAATGAAGTACCTAGAATCTATATCCGACGAAGAAGTTGGCGATCTTGAAATGCTATTTGGGCAGATTGTAGTTTACGACATAAGTGACGATGGCAAGATGAAGTCTAAAATCGTTAACTCTATTGAATCACCCATAAAACAGGCTTAACTCTACTTAGCATCAGACATCTTTAGCCAGACTTCTCTTAGCAACCTTGCGTCATCAAGTGCGTGATGGTGTTTAAACTTTTTGGTATTAATACCTAGTTTTTTATAAAAAGTCTTGGCTGATTCATTATCTTGCTGAAACTTTACGGGGTTTATGCCCATTGCAAAAAGCACGCTAGCAAAATCTACAGTCATCCATTTAAAGGGCAGTTTGCCGGCACCAAACAATTTTGTTAGATATATCACATCGTAATTATCTACAAATCCCACCATAAAGGGTTGTGTGTCACCTAAAAACTCTTGTACCTGCAAAATAGCTTGTTCGCGAGTAAATTTTGGGCCATCTAGCATTTTTAGTATGTTCCGTTTTACCCAGGCACTCGTTTCACCGTTGTGTACTAGTTCTATATAAAGTTCTTCGCCGTTTAGTTTAACTATTCCTATAGATAAGATTTCACCCTTATATGGGTCTAGGTTTGTAAATTCTGTATCGATAAATATAATATTTTTATTGTCAAACGGCTTAAACATAAATATAAGTATCAATTAGAAAGTAGCAAGTAGCAAGCATTAAAGCTTTGACATATTATTTGTGAAGGGTCAGACCTTTCACACTTTCGCTGTTAGAAATGAAATACAAAAGCAAAGCCCCCCTTACCCTAGAAAGTAGTAAGGGGGGCTTATACCTAGGTCTCAATCTTTTTGGTTGCGCCCTTAAGATTTAAGACTTTGGTAATTTATTCGGATGTTTGTTTGGTTTTGTTTAGGAGCGGTCAGTCATTGCTCGGTCCTAGGGCAAATCTATTTGAATATGATTTGCTTTTAGTAAACCATTCTCACCATATCATGTTATTGACTAACACGCTAGTGTTTATACGATTTGTGTGTGGATATTATCTGTTTCGCTTTAGAGTCAATTGTCTGTGCATAGCTGCACCTGCAACTGTTACTAGAGCCATCAAGCCCACGATGCTTCCAGCACCTGTAGCTGGTAGTGTCTTTGGCTTTTCAGGAGTTGGTGGTGTCTTAACACCTAGAACTTTGGCGTCTTTACAAAGTACATCTTTAACAACTGTTGTGTTGCCTTCTGGTACGTTGAATCTTACAGTTGCTACAGCTTCTACGTTCTTAGCGTCTGTGGCAAATGTGTAGCTTGATACTACTTTGCCTTCAGAGTTAAGAGCGTTAGTTGTAACTGTTTCTTTAGTCTTGTCATCGGCATTGTACTTGATAGTAGCGTCTTTGAAAGTAGCACCGTTTAGAGCTACTGGCTTGAAGCTAACATTAGCTTTTCTATCTACAAACGATAGAGTAAACATATCGCAAGAGTAGGCAGGAGTTTTTGGTTCTTCTTCTACTTTTACAGTTTTAACACATTCACCATCTGCTTTACCGTCGGCTGTCATAATGACTGCGTTAACAGTATAGGTTCCTGGCGTTGCTTGTTCAAAGTTATATGTCTGAGACAAAGCAGTTGTATTGAAAACTTTAGTGTCGACTACGGCATTTGCAGCATTCTTAACTGTAAATGTATAGCTTTGAACTGTAGTGTTCTGAACAGTAGCATTTGCAGTAATTTCAAACTTGTTTCTTGTAATCCGTTTTGGATCAGCAAGCGTACACTGTTTTACAACTACTGGTTTTTCAGGAACTTCTACTACTACTTCGTAGGTAATAGTAACCCTATCGTCCCAACAGGCATATACGTCTCCGCTACCTTGAGTACGACTACCAATTTTCAAAGTACCATTTACTGAACTATCTGGAGCACCCTGAAAACCAAGTGTCTTGCTGTATGTTTTAACTGATGAAGGTACTAGCTTTAGCACAACTCCATTTGCACATTTTAGTGTAGCATTGTCTGTTACACTGGCTGCGTTTGACGCGCTAACTGAGCTAGTAAACACAAAGTCTTTCTTATTAACATTGAAAGAATTAACATTCATTGCCACAACTGTGTTATGTGCAATTGCTGTGGCAGTTCCTATGTTAAAGTTAGGATCTGCGCCGTTGTGTACATATGTACGTACTGTAAATTTTGAACCCTGTGTACATGCATCATTTAGTGTATTAACGTAATCTGCATTACCGCCGGCAGCAGGCTTGACTCTTACAAAGTCAGCTTCGTCACCAACACCGTTAGGAACATCATAGAACTCGTTGAAAACTGGTGTAGTTGAAGTACTTGTGCCGTTTGGATTGTATTGTGTCCGAGCATTTGCTCCTGACGCTAGCCCTAAAGTTAAGGCTATCGCAAGTGTTAGCAAACTAGCACTTGCTGAAATAAATTTCTTAATACTCATGATTAAACTATTACCTTTCTATCTTGCTTATTAATTGGACCACGTCGTCTGATTTTCGAGAAAACCCATGCTCCTGGTATCCCAAATGCGATTGATTCCCTAATTGGGTTGGAACCAGATTCACTATTAGAATTGGAACCATCTGTAGTACAAACATCTATATTTGGGTCACAGTCAGTCTTTGGAGGCTTAACACCAGTGGTAGTAGGTGCTTCAGTGGTAGTTGTTGGGCGTGGAATTGATGTAGATGTAGTAGTTGGCCTAACTGTTGTTGTAGTTGCTGGTATGAAAACACTTGTAGTTGTCGTACCTGTTCGAGAGATTGTTGTGGTTGTGTGGTTTGGTTTAGTGGTTGTTGTAGTTGGTCTGACTTCAGTCGTTCCAGGTTGTGAGCCGTCTCCACCTGTGCCACATCCTGAACCACAGTCGCCGTCGCCAGATCCACCAGATCCACCACCGCCACCGTTGTCGCCAGAGTTATCTCCAGTGTTTCCGTTGTCAGTAGCGTTGTCACCTACGTTGTTGTTATTACCATCAACGTTAGTGGTGTCATCTGATGGAGCGATTGCTGTGTCTACAGGCATCGTATTCTCAGACTCTTCTACCACCTCTTCAAATGTAGTTTGTCCGTCAATTCCAATCCACTGCTTGACAATGATTTCTCCGTCTTTTGTCATCAGAATTAGTTCAGCGATGTCTTTCATTCTCTGCTTTTGCTCTTCGCTCAGATTGGTATCTTCAAAGTTGAATCTTAACTGATATCCTTCGAACAACCCTTCTGTGATAGCGTCTTTAGTTCCTAGCTGAGTAGCTTCTTCTTTGTCGTTTCGAACAGTTGTAACTAACTTTGCTTCTCCGATAATAACATTGTAATTATCGACTTCTACAACTCCGCCATTTGCTGTGATTATAGAAGCTAGGTTCTCAACAGTTTCAAGCATTTCTGGTTTATTATTTCTAAACAAGTTCGCAGTATCTTCAATTGTGTCAAATATACCTGCATCAAGATTCCTCATTGTTCCAGTACCGCCCTTACCGGTTGTCTCTAGCCATAAAGCGCTAAAAACGGCTGCTATGTCAGGTTTAACACAAATTTCTGCCATTAGTACATCTGCTACTTCTTCTGGTGTTGCATCTATGGTTTGACCGTTTTCTACTGTTCGAAAAGACGGAAGGAGAGCGTCTGTGCTTCCAACTGTAGATAATTCGAACTGGTTCTTAAGTGACATTGAATTGTCGATACCCTTTTCCCCACAAAGCTTATCAGCTACTGCTCTCTCTTCTGCATTAAGCTCTACTGTTGTCGTTGTCGGGTCTGTACTCAAGGTAGTGTCGTCGTCTCCACCACAAGACACAACTCCAAATATTGCTGTTCCTGCAGCTACTAGACTTGCTGTTCTTAACCAAAGTGAATTTCTTGGTCCTTGTGCTTCCATTGTTGGTAAATTATTCATATTATCTCCTTATTTCCTTCTTAATTATCCTGCCATTGTCGTTTCTGGAGCTACAGTATCTTGTAGTGGAACTATAGTTCCGTTATCAAGACCAGCAACTACATCATCAAAATTCTTTTTCATACAGCCGTCAAATTCACCTTGCATGAAGTCTGGGCCTTCGCTCTCTTTAGCCTCAAGTATTACAACGGCACCCTGCAACTCTTCAAGTGTAGGATTATCACTAATTTTTACATTAGGATATTTAGCTGCAAATTTCGCTTTAGCGTCTTTTGTACATAATATTGTAGCTTTGTCGTGCAGTTTAGTTAGTTGCTCTGGAACAGTTCCGGAGTTTCCATCTTTAGAACATCCAGCAAAAGCAAGCATTGCAAGTGCTGTAACTGGTAGAGCTTTTCTTATAGCTCTTTCTACGAAACCTAGATTTTCTTTACTCATCGCTTGTATTCTCCTACTTATCTATTAAGAAGTTATGTTCAAATACCACTCTCTCAGATATTTATGTGTCCAGTATACCACTTAAGATTATATTTGTCAACTACTTTATAATAATTATGCATATTTGTATATAGTGCTTATGCTACACGAGCAATTCTTGGGTTCATAGTGTCAACTACAAACAAACCAGTTGAAGATGTTCTTAATTTCTCTTCTCTTTTTCTGGCAATTTCTATAACTTTAGCATTATATCTATCTCTTTGCTCCTGAGTCTCTATAGTCACATCTCTTCCGTCACTACTTCTTACTACTCTTACTCTTGGATCTAATTCGCGCATTAAGGGGTTTGTTAACTGCAATGCAACCACTTCATTTTGCTTCTTCATCGCCGACATTAAATCAAATACTTCATCACCAACTTTAAAGTCGCTAATGATTATAAATCTGGCTGCATCTGCAATGCGTTTACTTTTGGTGCGAGCACGGTCAAGCGCCGCTAGAATCGACTCGCTTCCTGGTGTAATAACTGTGGTTTTGCGTCTAAAAAGGCCTTTTGACTGTTCTGCTGTCTTTATTTCACTTGCTAATTTTCTAGCACTAATAGCAGACTCTAATCCCGACACACTTGCCTTCTTAGCTGCGTCACGACCATCAAAGGCAATAGGTACCTGTGATGAGGATTCAAATCCATTTGTCCATGAAGCCATTACGGGACTAAACTTTGCGGCATCTTTAAGTATAATATTTGCTACCACTAATCCTAGCGACATTGCAGACATTGGATCACCTATAGTATCGGCATATCTAGCTACGGTCGGAACATCGCTTACCACGACCGTTAGAGCGTTTTGATCTTCGTAAAACTGCCTTAGTGAAATTCCACCGTCGCCTCTCTTTGCGGTCACGGCCCAATCTATAAATCGAGAGTCATCGCTTGGAAGGTAGTCTCTAACACCATCAGGTTCGAATCCAACACCAATTTTTTGCCCAAGTTCGTCACCAAAACCAAATCTGCCAAAAGGAATTTGTGTTTGGGCAGAAACTAGAACAGATTCGGCTTGTTCTAGCTGCTGATAATTAAGTATATCTATACCCATTTCGCTATCCTTCGTTTAATTTAGTCAGATGCCCGTTCATTTCCGTGACGAAGAAACGCGAACTAAAGCATCTTGTACTAGTTGCTCTAAAGCTCCTTCGTTGTCGGCACCGCTTATTACTTCAATACGATGCCTAACTACAGGAAAAATAAGTTCTTTAACATCTTCTATATCGACTAAGTTTTTACCTTTACTAGCAACCTTTGCTTTTGCTAAATCGACAATACTATCACCGGCACGGAAACCACCGGATCTCACCTTGAATTTATTTGAATCCGCTTTAAAAACTTCGTCGATGGCATTGGCTGCAAATTGTAGAGATCCAGTACCAAATTTAACTTTAGACTTAATAGCGTCTTGGAATGCAGGTAGATCCTCAATTGATAATACTTGCTCGACTGTCTGTCTATCCTGATTATTAGATCTCTGTGTCATTGCTGCTAATCTTTCGTCTGCGCTTGGCATACCTGTGAAACAAGATTTACCAAATCTGTCAATCATGGCATCACCTTCACCGTAGGTGCCTTGACCTACCTCGTGTGGGTTTTGAGTAGCAATCATCATGAATGGTCTTGGTAGAAAAATTGTTTTGTCGCCAATTGTAACTTGTCTTTCAGAACCGGCTTCGTTTAAGGCAGCTTGCACATTAGGCCTAAATCTATTTAACTCATCTAGTAATACAAAGTGGCCGAAAATAGGACCTTTTCTAACAATATACATACCAGTATCCATACGATAAACTTCAGAGCCTAACACATCAGATGGTTGCCTATCAGGGGCACCCTGTGCGCGTGTAAATACTCTTACGGCAGTGTTGTCATCACTGTCTATACTTATCCCGAGACTACCTGCCCCGAAAACCCTACCTAGGTTTTTTGCTATTTCTGTCTTAGATACACCTGGTACGCCCTCTGCTAGATAATTTTGACCTGCAAAAGCACTTTCAGTAATATCATCTGCAAGACGTTCGGCACCTGCTCCAACAAGATTAGTTGTCAAAGCTCCGCGCACATTACCCATAGCTAGCTGAATGTCATTAATTCCTATTTCTTGTGAATTTATCATAATATCTCCTTATTCTCCTTATTCTTTTTTCTAGCTCCTTTTATGCCCTTGAATGTCTCGATTAGATAACCAACCGCTCCAAGACCAATTGCTAAATTTCTGAAAAGCGTAAATGGCGTATTAATATCTTTTTTAGTAGCATTATCTATATTTTCTTGAATAATTTCTTGTATCTCAAGGGGTGAAGTTGCTTCAAAGACTTCTATATTCTTGTGTTCTGCTGCTACAGAAAATGTTTCTGGATTTACGGCTGAAGCAGTAGGTGAAGGATCGAATTCGGTACGGCTGTAGGTGCCTTCTTTTGTGCCTGTCACTATTATCGCCACTTTAGTACCGGATTCTGCTGATTCAATTAGTGCACTAGTCATATCTTCTTGCTTATCTACTGTTCCATCTGATACTACAAACATAATGTCACTAGCTGTGTTGTCGCTACCTTTAAGAGTACTTTGGCCTAAGTTAACACCTTCAGTAATAAAGCTAAATGCCTGGCCTTCAGTTTGGTCGCTGGTCGGTATATTTAACAAATTTCTATCCGTGGTTAATGGCACCACAACATCACTTTGCTCACCAAAAGTGATTAAACCAACACGTAAATCGTCTGGCATGTCTGGCATTACTAACGTCATTGCGGTGCTTACTGCATCAAGTCGGGAGCTACCATCTGACATATCCATTGTTTCAGTCATTGTGCGAGATAAATCTACTACGAAGACTGCTTCAGATCCCGGAACAGTAACTTCTTCGGTTGTGTAGGGACTCAATAATGCCGGAATACCAAACGTCGTAGCGGACGCAAGGGCTAACATTGTTGCTCTCTTGCCGACAACAGACCTGAGTCTATTTTGTGGAGCGCTTTCCATTGCAGTTATCGCATCATCTTCAGCGCCAATTATTCCGTCATGAACAGGCTTAGATCCTCTGAAATACTCGCGGGCAATTATACCAGCAGCTAATGCAGTAGGTACTGCCATACCTGTGTATACAACTAAGTCATTAGCAACATCAAAGTTGACATTGCCTGCCACGAGCTGACCTGCTTGGTGTAGTATGTTTCCTTCACTCATAAGGCATATACTATCATAGAATTGATAAATATGCAAGTATAAGCTTTATTCTGGTTTTATTTCTCAGGTTTGACTTGTGCCTGAGGTATTTCTGTTACCAGTAATTTAGCAAGCTGAATTACTGGTACAGGAGCTAGCTCAGGGCTATATAAATTGATTCATTTTGCTATTTCTGTTGCAAAGAATGTATTTTTAGATACATTTTTGCGAGAAAATTGCATAATGGACTATTTAGATTGAACCTGAGGTGTTTCTGTTACTAGTAATTTAGCTTTGGGAAATGAGAAGCCAAAGATGCTTCCCTTACCTTCTTTAGACTCAAAGATTATTGCTCCACCTTGAGCAATTATTACTTTTTGGGCCATAAATAACCCAAGTCCGGTGCCATCTGGGCGGGCTTTGCGGGCGTTTTCTGCCCTATAGAACTTGGCAAATAGCTTGTGTTGTTCGGCCTTTGGCACACCTATGCCGTTATCTTTTACAGTAAATTCTATCGATTTGCCCTTGTCTTTAAGTTCTATTGTAATTTTGCCACCGTTTGGCGTGTAATACAGAGCATTGTCGGTAAAATTCATAATAACTTGGCGGGTTTTCATCTCATCAAGTGAGATTGTTGGGAATTTCTTTGGTTTGACGAACGCTAGAGTGAGGTTCTTGGCTATGGCACCTTCGTTTAGCTGTGTTATTTCGCTTTCTACTACGTCTGGTAGATAAACCGGCTTAGGCTCTATTACAAATTTGCCGGTTTTAAGCCTAGATACGTTTAGTAGGTCGGAAATAAGGTAGACCATGCGCTGTGAGCTAAAAAAGGCCTGTCCAAGCATTTGTTTCTGTATATCGGTGATTTTGCCGGCATCACCCTCTAGAACCATGCTGATGTACCCCTTTATGCTTGTAAGGGGTGTTCTGAGTTGGTGTGACGCCATAGAAACGAACTCGTCCTTTGCCTCGTCCAGGGCCTTCAGCTTTTCGTTGCTTTCTTTGAGTTCGCGTGTGGCGTCATCGATCTTCTTCTGCAACGTCACGTTAAATTGCTCGATTTCTTCAAAGCGTAGAACGTTTTCTATGGCTATGACAAGTTCGTTGGCAATAATCTCAATGATTTTTAAATCTTGTAACGTATATAGACTTCCACTCTTTTTCTGACCCATGAAGATGTAGCCAACTCCCTTGACGTCATAGTCTAGAGTAGTAACCAAACGTGCCATTACTTCTATTTGATTTTTCTTTAGTAACTTAGTTAATTTTGTTTCAACTTCGTCTTCCTTTCCAGACTCAACCGAATGTACTCTGTGGTGTAACTTGGATGCGCAGTTCTCTAACTCTTCCATACCTACAAATTCAGGGTCTTTTCTATGTGCACCGATGATACGGCTAGGGAAATAAGAAGTCTCGCGAATATAGAACGTACAAAAATCATTTTTTATATTTTCCTGCAGTACAAGAGCACTTTTTGTCAAAAGTGATTCTAACTGAACATTCGTAACTAGTGTTTGGTTAAGTTTGTCTATGAGCGCCTGTGGGTCATAGGCGTCTCTGAAAAAAAGCCTATTAGTAATCTTGTCAAATCTTTGCTTAACATGTGGATAGGTGACAACGAGTATGAATGCCAAAGCAGCATTTGCGATTAATTGCGCAATGTTGATGGAACTTTCGGACAAAAGAAACCTTTGTATTACAAAAGCGAACAATACATACGCAGTAACTATTGATGCAAGTGAAATAACATAAATAACTGACCTGGCAACAATAGCTTTAACGTCAAAAAGCCTGTGCCTAACTATTGTATAAGCAGTAACAACGATGAAGTACAGAAGCGCCATCGGGGCGAAGTCGTCTAATATTGTGTCACCGCTAAAAACCGCTGGAAGTATAGCTCCTAGTGTCAAACCCAAAGTCATACTTATAATTAGACCGTTTCTAATAGTATGTTTCTGTTGCCTTGTCTGAGATAATTCATTCTTAGATATTTTTAAATTTCTAACTATAAACAAAAGGGAAATAAATATATAAATGACAAACACAAAATACAAAGGTCCATATAAAAATTGCTGTTTCCCATCTACAATCATCACTGTTCCTGCAATCAAGTTTGAAGCACTAAGTAAAATTACAATAAAACCGCATAAAGAGAATATTTTTTCTATACTTGTTGCCTTCTTGATTCCAGATATTCTCGAGGTAAATTTATATACGAGGAAAACCATTAACCCTGCACAAAGATGAGAAATACTATTAATCAAACTTGCTGATTCGGGTGTTTTTGCTTGATCGATCAAACTGTATAAAAGCGACCAAAACGAAGCAACTAGTGTAAATCCAAAGAAGAGCCGATTCACTTTAGTCTTTGGACTCTTCAGTAAAACAGTAAGCCCAACGATAAAGCTAGATAAAGCAACCAAAAAGGCAAGATATATAAATACATTCATTATGCTTAAGTGTAATGAATTTTTATTGTTTTAACCAGTATTTATGCTACGAGGGAAATTTCTTGATTTGCCAGTACTCTACCATGTGCAGAAATCATTGCTGCAGACGCAAGGGCTCGAGATAGCTCAGTCTGTTTTCTTCTTGCGAGTAATGCTTCATAATAACGTACAGTCTTCTCTCTTATATTTGCCGGTGTGTCTGCATAATAGCCGTACTCTTCTTGGTCGCCATCATATGTAGCTTTCTTGTCTGTTGCCGTAGCTAATTTTATACCAAGTAGACCCAATTGTTTAGCTGCATGATCGTTGATACAAGCAATCCAAATATCTGAAGTCATACCATAATATCTTTCTAAAGTTTGATAAAGCCAAGGAGCGATTCCTTTTTCTAAGCCACGGTAATCTGAAAGTATTGCGAGGTCAACTATATCATGAACATTAATGCTGGGTAATTGTGCAATAATATCATCGTAATCTGTACCATCAGGAAACGCCTGGTTATAGTACTTTAAAGTCCCGGAGTCCTTTGGATCACTTACTGTATTTACTCTTATAGATCCTACTGCTTTTGGGGTATCACCTGAAGCATCAACAAACAATAGAAATCTAGATCCATCCTCTAGCCCCTCGTGATACCTTTGAGTAAGCTCCCTTTCTTGTTGCCATCTAGAATCAGTCTCATATACTTCAGCCTCAATTGATCGGCCGATGTCTGACAATGGATTATTACCATCCAAAACATAAACAAAATTTTTATCACCGATACCTGTAATTACATCTCCATTTTCAAATTTTTTGCCCTCAAAGAGGTAAGGCTCAACCTGCTCAACTAATTGTGTCGTTAAACTCTGTATTCTTTCCAAATCAATAGAATATGCGTCATAAGCATCAGTGATTTCTGGTGCTGTTTCTTGGTATACGTGTGATTCAATAAGTGTTGTCATGATGTTTTTTGATTTAAAAAAGACACCGCACCAAAAACTAAACTTAGTTAGTTTCTCGTGCAGTGCCTGTATTTAAAAGTTCTAGACTCTAATAAGAGTCAAAAACATAATATCACAATATTACATAATAAGCAAGGAATTTTTGCACATTCTTGTCGACTACAGTACACTTCATCTGATGACTCCAAAGATTAAAAAACAAATATTACTAATTGAAGATGAACATGCAATTGCAAGTCTGTATAAGTTTAAATTAGAGCTACATAACCTAGAAGTTATACACGCCCAAAACGGGCTTGAGGGCTTGAAGATGATAAAGACGAACATTCCTAATCTGATATTACTCGACCTTCGAATGCCGATAATGGACGGCGAAGAATTTTTGCGTAAATTCAGAAAAGAAGAATTGCATAGTGACATCCCTGTTCTAATACTTACAAACATTAGTCGTGACGAGGCGCCTAAAACTTTGTGGCACTACGGTATATCTGGCTATTTCGTGAAAGCTCATCATACGCCGGCCGATTTATATTCCCAGGTTATGAATGTTCTGGACCAGCAACAATAGCTTGTTCAGCGTCAATTTTTGCCTGTAAATAAGGCATAAACCAGCCTTTATACCTCTCCTGTAAATCAGGAATCTTCCAGTCATTGCCCGTAATATCATGACGACACAGCACACTCCCACACAGACAGTTAAACTCATCAAACGGTGTAGAATCGGCCATAGAATAATCGAATGTAAGCTGTCTTTTAGGAGGGATGTTATTCATTGCCCTAAGATTTCCTTCAGCATCAAATCCTAGGTTCGGAGAACATGAATGGTTAATAAAATCGGAAGGGTGTCTTTCTATAGAAAAACTAAATTGATCATCGCCAACTTGCAAGGTCATGCATTTTTCTTCATCTGACAATTGCTTAAGCTCTTGGGCAGAAATAATCTTTCCACCAAACACCGCAACTAATTCTAATCGTTCAATTTGCGCTACTGAGTAAATAGCAAGCCCTAGCTCTGTTTCAGTGACTGTAGCTTTAGGGCTGAGACAAGGTTCTTGTTGTAAATAATAGCTCATTTAGTTTATATACTATATCCTATAATCGATGGTTATTCCAGCGTAAACTTGCATTTTTCTAATAGTTTGTTATAATATGTCATTAGTTACATTAGTAACAGAGAACTTTGTAAAGTAAACACCACGACGTATAGACTTCAATTTAGAAGCTAAGCGTTTGGTGTTTTTGTTTTTAAAGAGAGAGAACTAATGACCAATCCAAACTTAGACCCAGTAGTTTTTGACGAAATGCCAAAGCAGCCTATTGATGCTGTTTTTGAAGTGCAAGGAGACGTGAGTCAAGCTGCCGAAGTGGCGTCTAACTCACCTTTTGTTTTGGGTGTTGCTGATGAATTATTTACAGAAATAGATTTAGGGAAAACAACAATCAGCTCAGAAACCCTTGAAATTGCTGAACAAGTCAAAGCATCTCGTCTTAAAAGATTTGGTAAAGCAATAATAAAGCCTGCCAGGGTAGTATTAGGGACGACAGGATTGTTTTTAAAAGATACATACGAACAAACTAGAGATGCCGACACTTTGCGACAAAAAATTCTTGTAGGCTCAATTGCACTATCAACAGCGGGTGGACAAGTCGCCGACAGATTTCACTTGTTATTGCCGACTGTTATTTCTGCTTCAGTTAGCAACATAGAAAATCCTCCTTTTGATATACCCGTGAAATACGGAAATTATGCAGGATCAGCGACTCTAGGTATAGGAGTTTATCTATCCCAGTTTGCGGTTGGTTCTGCTTGGGGTCTTGGAGTAAAAAAGTTTAATAAACCACGTGAGTTTTTTGAAAGCGAAGTGCCACAAATCAAAAAGCTTGCTGAAGAAAACGCTGGATACAAAAAAACATTATGGCGTCATAGCGTAACTGGACTTTATACCGGAAATACCATGTTTGTTGGCGCTGAAGTCATCAACAAACCAGACCAATCAACCTGGTCTGTTTTTAAAGCAGCCAATAAGACAGCACTAAGGCTTGGCGTTAGTGCAGGAATTTTAGGACTAGGCTTAGCAGAGCTTCTGGAGAAATACCCCGACAAAAGCGTTGGTATCGGCAGGTTTGATTTAACAGTACCTGAACTTGTAGAGAACATGAAGGGTATAAAATTCTTTTTAATTTTCGGCGTAGGCGTTGAGGTACTCGCTGCGTTAATCGGTGCTGGGATAAAAGGCACAAAAAGTGGTATAAAATCACTAAATAATGTTCTACATAAGAATAAACTTGCGACTGTAGGAGAATAGAAAAATATGGACGAAGCTGCATTTGAGCCAATTTGTTTAACGGAAGCTGCTAGTATTCAAGAGACCCATAGTCGAATGAGTAGTGTTGCTAAGGGAGTTGGCGAAACAGCAGCATTTGCTGCCCTCTACCATGAATCTGATGTTTTATGGGTAGGAAGTATATTTGGTGCTGATTTTGTTCAACGCAAACTTGGCGCAGATCCGACAGTAATGTTTGCTTCAGTTGCTTCAGGAGTTGGGTATGTAGAATACAAATTCTCAGGTCTAGCGCGTCGTATTTTCGATGGCAAAATAGATGAACAACAAGAAAAACCTTCTTTGCGTGAACGCGCTATGGGCCTAGGCTCGTTTGTAACTAACCTTGTACACAACAAAAGAAACAAAGCAACAGAAGACGAGCCAAAGATCAAAGTACCTTTTTTGGAGCGTGTAAAATCATTAAACGAAAAAGTTTCTGGACATATCGAGAAAATTAAAGAAAAACTTCCTACCTATTCTTCAAAGACTATTCGCGAGTTAGGCGGGTTAGCGTATGGTGCTTTTGCAGGGTCTGCTAATGGAGTAAAGGTTAATGGTGCCCTAGGTTTAGAATCAACCCCTAACCGCCGCAGGATGCAATCGGCTGCATTTGGTATAGCAGTAGCACTGTGGACCACCGACACTCCTGGATTCGAACAGGGGGCTGGCGCTGTTAAGGACTATGTGGGGGATGCCCTAGATAGTCCTGAAAGCTTTGCAAAATACTCGGCAGTAACAATTGCCGTTATCTTAACAGCGGCAAAGATCGTAAAAGAGAGCCGAAGAGTAATAAGTCGTCAATGGACACGCCACAAAGAACGCAAAGTCGCAGCTGCAAAAGCCCCTAACAACAGACGAATTTATTAAGACAAATTTGCAAAACAAACAAAAGCAGAATACAGTATAAATATTATGGCTAAAATTGCGATTATTGAAGATGATTCTGCTATCAGCATGATGTACCGTATTAAGTTCGAGGCTGAAGGCTACACTGTAGAAACGGCTGAAAACGGCAAATTAGGCTTGGCTTTGATTGAAGAAATGCACCCTGATATTGTGCTTTTGGACCTGATGATGCCAGAGATGGGTGGCGAGGAAATGCTGACTAAACTTCGGGCCACTGACTGGGGCAAAGATATTAAGGTGATAATCCTGACAAATATGGGCGAATCAGAAGTACCGGCAACAATTAAAGAACTGAAAGTAGAAGCATTTATTCTAAAAGCCAACATGACTCCACGCCAGGTAGCCGAACTTGTTAAAGAACAACTAGCCGTTTAGTAGCTTTTTCTCTATACTAGTAAGCATGAGGGCTACGAAGTTTATTTATGAAAACGTAAGGCTTGACGGCGCGCGTCAAGTAATAAATTTTGATTACGCTATAGTAACGGATAGCGAAACGTTTAATCTGAGCGAGACTTTAAAATTGCCGACTTTCCTGCCGGTTTCTGATACTGTTGATAGGGTATTACGGGCGCTCCACTTAAGCCTTGGCATTAGTTATTACAAAACCTTTATTCCAGGCACAATTGACCACGCTTATAGCATGACTGACGAAGAAGCAGATTTCTGGAATAGTGTGTTCAGAAATGGGCTTGGTGAGTTTCTGTACAAAAACCATTTAAATGCCGACGTATTAGCAAAATTCAAAGAACAAACCGGTAGTGTGATTCCTGGGGTTGATGATGATACAAATTGGGCCGAGACTGCTTGCCTTGGGATTGGTGGAGGAAAGGATTCTATTGTGGCTGGCGAGCTTCTGAAAAAGCTTGATATTCCAACAACTGGATTTGTGCTGGCTACCGGAGAAAATAGAGGCCAAGCCCAAGCGGTCGCTGACGTTATGCAGATAGAAATGTTGGGTATAGAACGGCGCCTTGACCCACAGATTCTTGAACTAAACAAATTAGCGGGCGCCTATAACGGGCATGTGCCGATATCTCTAGTTTTTGCTCTTGTGGGGTGCCTGACTGCCATAACCAAAGGTTCAAAATACGTCATTGTTGCCAACGAATCTAGTGCCAGCATACCCCAGGTAGAACACGAGGGTACTTTAGTGAATCATCAGTGGAGCAAATCTCTAGAGTTTGAAAAGCAATTTCAAGATTTTGTACATGAAAACGTCTCTAAGCAATTAGACTATTTTAGTATAATTAGGCCATTGACATCTGTTGCCGTGGCTAAAATATTTGCTAAACATCCAGATTACTTCGAGGTGTTTACTAGTGATAATTCCCTGTTTAAAATTACCCAAAGTGACCGAGAACACCCGCGCTGGAGCCACAATAGCCCTAAATCATTGAGTAGCTACATTTTATTGGCGCCGTGGATGAGTGATGAGGATTTAAGCCGAACATTTGGACATGAATTTATGGACGATTCAAATTTGGCTGATTTATTTCTAAAATTACTCGGTCTAGGCGACGAGCCTATTCTTGACTGCGTAGGAACACCTAGTGAGCTTCGACTATGTCTATCAAAGCTTTATAAACAAGGTAGATTTGTGAATAGCTGTCTTATGAATATAGCAAAAACCCAAAAACTATTGATGGAAAATTACGATGGACCACTTGAAAGTGCCTTAATGATTTCTGAGCAACAAGCGTTTCCTGAAAGTATAGAAGATAAAATTAATTCATTAATAACAAGTGAGATATCGGCATGATTTTTAATCTACCAGACTTTGAGGGTAAGGATGTTGTTTTTGTTGGAAAAGGCAGAGAAGGAATTAGCTTTAAAAAGTTTATTGAACCGTTAGGGATAATAAAATCCTTTAATTTTATTGATATTAAAGAGGATCCGAACTATCTTGAAAGCCTAAAGTCCCTAGACCTAAATCAAACAATAGTTGTTAAAACGCCTGGATGTCCGGGAAGAATCATGCCAGTACCGTATACTACGCCGACCAGGGTGTTTTTTGACTGCCTAAACCAGATTGGTGCAAAAACTGTTGGCGTTACTGGCACAAAAGGCAAAACTACAACCTCTTCCTTGTTAGCTGAGACGCTTAAAAACGCCGGTTTAGAAGTAAAACTCTGCGGTAATGGCGGAAACCCGATGCTTGATTCGCTGGAAGGATCTAACTCTAGCACGGTTTTTGTTGTTGAATTGTCTAGCTATCAGCTGAGTGAACTTGGCCAGAGCCCCGATATTGCGATAATTACAAATCTATATAAAGACCATACAGACTATCATGGAAATCTGGAAACATACTGGGAGGCAAAACGTAATATTGTTCGATTTATGCACGAGGGTTGTGCCGTTATCTATAACCCGGAGTTTGACATCATACATCACTGGCTAGCAGACAGTCCTGCCAAAAAAATGCCGATTAACCCAAGTGAGCCGGTAGACATGTCACAAGCTAAGCTAATTGGCGACCACAACAAGCTAAACTATTTGATGGTACGAGAGGCGGCTGGGATATTTGGGGTAGATATTGGAAGCTGTTTGAATAGTTTTATACACTTTGAACCTATTAGACACAGGCTACAACCTGTTCGAAAGTTCCGAGGAGTGACGTTTGTGGACGACGCTATTGGCTCCACGCCAGAGGCAACTATAGCCGGAATACAGGCCTTGGTGCGCAATCGTGGACCAATAGGTTGTGTAATGTTGGGCGGAGTAGACCGAAATTATGATTATGTGGAACTTGTTAAGCTATTAAGCACGTTAAGTATTCCAAAATTAATTCTGTTTCCTGATACTGGAGCTTTTATTAAAGCTTTACTTCCGGAAAATTATACACCTGAAATATTTGAAACAATCAATATGGAAGACGCCGTATCTTGGGCTTCAGAGAATTGCCCAAGTGGAAGTATTTGTCTACTTTCAACTGCGGCACCTAGCACGGTTTTGTGGAGTAGCTTTGAAGAAAAGGGCAGTTTATTCCAGCAAGCAGTACTTAGTTTGTCTGAATAGATATAGCCCACTCTCAACAAATCCGCTTGTTTTCTCTGCGAAAGTATGGCCAGAAACATAGATTTCTCCCTCACCTTATCTATGGATAGGCCTCGGTCGGAAATCTATGTTTCTGCCTCATTCTTGTCATCAGACAAAACCTCACCAATTTGTTGAGAGGGGGCTATTCTCCGGCAAGCGGTTATAACGTTTTCGAAAAGTGCCGACACTGTTAGTGGACCAACTCCACCCTTCATAGGTGTAATTGTTAAGTCTGGCAACAAGCGAACTTCGTCAGATACATCGCCAACCAATCCATTACTGTCCGTCGCTACTCCGGCATCAACGATAACAACGCCTTTCTTAACCATATTGGGCGTTATAAGCCCTGGTACTCCGGTAGCTGTAACAAGAATATCGGCGTCCCTAGTAACAACCCCTAGATCGGAGGTTTGCTTATCAATAACCGATACGTTGTAGCCCGAATTTTGCCACATGTGCGCAAGCGGGCTTCCAACTAACCGACCATGACCAACGATTACAATGTTTTTCCCAGTCATTTCCACACCGTATCCAGCAAGTAACCATGAAATTGCTATCGGTGTTGGTGCGTCAAATTTCGAGCCTTGTGCTAGTCCATCTACGTCTTTTTCAGGGGCTACGCAGTTAAGTATTTCGTCAGTTTGAGCACGGTCTGGTAGGGGTATTTGGACTATTATTCCATGCACAGAAGGGTCTTCGTTAAGCATTTTTATTGTAGCTAGCGCACTGGATTGGTCGATTGTATGAACATCAACTTCAATAAGGATATCCTCGCCGTAAGCTTGTTTGATACGCATATAACTATCAACAACCGGGTCGGGGTTGGTACGGATAATAGCCAGTTTTGGCAGAATTTTCCATTGCTGTTTCAAATTTCGAACAGATTTAGCCTGGCGCTCTTTAATATAGCCAACTAGTTCACTACCGTTTAGTTCTTTCATCTCTGCTATTGTAGCAGTTTGACGTAACTATTCGCGAGCTTCACCCACTGCGTCAGTATTGAAATTTGCGTTGTTGGCATACACTTGCCATCTAGCTTGCTGAGCGTCTGTTAGTTCCTTGGCTTTTTCAGACCACTGCTTAACAAGTTCTTTAGGTATCGAGATTTTTTCGCCCAAATTTAGTTTAGGTGAGCCAGCTAGAACTGTAAGATTTGTTTCAACAAATATAATTTGTGCCTCTGTTAGATTAGTGCTTGTTTCAAAACCACTAGTTTGTACTGCTTTACGAGCCATTAGACTATATGAGTCGCCTGGCTGTGCAGTATATTCAAATGCCTCTACTGCGGTAGCTTCTTCGCCTTCAGATGCTTCAGTTGATTCAGTTGATTCAGTTGATTCAGTTTCCTCTAAAGTAGTTTCTACCGATTCGGCTTCTTCACCTTCGTGAGCTGAAACACTTAGTGTACTGACAAAAAATAGTGCCATTAGTACCGCTATAACACTTGCCGTTGCTAATTTAATACTCGTTTGAATCGTCATAATATGTCTACCCTCTTCTTCCCCACCATTGTTAAATGATTATGCTATTACTATATATGTTTACTTGTTATGTTTGCAAGCATTGTATGTTATTTTTAACCCCTACCCCTGTATTTTGTGTTTATTGTGTGCTAAGATTACCTTCACGCACCCGTAGCTCAGCTGGATAGAGCATCTGTCTTCGGAACAGAGGGTCGGCGGTTCGAATCCGTCCGGGTGTACCAATAAAAACGACTCAGTTTTCTGAGTCTTTTTCATTGGAGGCAACTCGACAGATTCAATCCGCCATCCAAAAAAGGTCGGTGTGAAGATTGCCATTCGGCAATATGCAAGGAAACTTTCCGATGAAAACTTGTTTTCAATCGTGAAATTTCAGGCCTGCCGAAGGTAGGTCAAATCCGTCCGGGCGTACCATACATATTTTTTCTGTTTTAGGGTATCATTGAATTATGAAGATTTATAAAAATGGATTTACTCTAGTCGAAGCTATTATAATAATTATCATAATTTGCATGGTAAGTTTTGTAGGCTGGTTTGTTTTAAACAACCAAAGTGGTGAAGAAACTTCGACAACAGAAACAACAGACAAAGTTGCCAACTCAGAATCTTGTGATACGAAGTTTGAAGACCAAAAATCGTGGAAGAAAGTTGTCTCATCGGAGCAAAGTTTCAGCATGTGTGTTGCTGGAGGTTGGACTTTAGCATCTGATACTGGGTCTGAGTTATTTCAAGTTTTAGCTCCTTTCACGATTTCTAACACGCAAGATTCAATAATAGAAGAAAAAACTACTGGCGGAGGTGATGGAAGTTTTGACCAGTTCACGATTTTTAAAGCAGAAAATCACTACCAAGGTTGGACAGACGAGAATAACTACACAGTATCTGGCTTTACACTAAATGATGGTACTGAAGGCTCAAGATACTACACCAAATGGGGTGTCGTAGGTGACGGTATTGGCCCAGTTCAAGATGAAGAAGATTACGAGTATTTATTTGATAAAAACGGCAAATATATTCATGCTATTTATACAATTATGCCAGGTACAAGTAATGAACTTGAGTCCATAGAAAAAGTCTTAAAGACGCTAGTAATTAACTAGACCAATTAAAAAACATCTGAACAGGTTTTAAAAATAAAGCTATTAGATAAACACTGATTATAAACAATTTATTAATTCTGTGAATCGGAAGGTCTTAAACTAGAGAGCGCACCAGCAATAATATCACCCGCCCTTTGAGCTTGGGAATCTGCGTAGACCGATTGACGAAACCCATTTAATGCAACTCCATATTCTTGAAGTTCTTGTCTAGAAGGATCAAAAACTGCTTCATACAGAGTGTTGCGATTTACTTCGTTTACTGGTATCAAAGGAGCGTAACAAGATATTGCTTCTTCAACAATCGAGGCTACTACTCCTGGCAAGCCTTTTTCACCTTCTGCAACTTTTATGAAGGGACGGTATGCATAGTGATAACCATTCTCATCAACAGCATCCAAAACACGCCAAATTGCCGATAATGATAGAATTTTTTGAGCGCACGATTCTCTACTGGTTGGAAAATCAACAGGGATATCTTTCAATTGTGTAGTGCGTTCTCGAAGGTCGATAGATTTAAAATCAGATACAAAAGGAATTCGTGTGTTAAATCCTGGTCCAACGAATCCATAAGGCTGACCGTGTTTATTAAGAACCTTACCGTGATGCGTTCTTAGGCCGACATGATTTGCGTCAATTTGCTTAAATGTAGCACGAGCTACAAGTGCACCAGTTCCTAAAATAATCGGTACAAGAAACTTCCACGCTGTAGAGGCACTTTCAGCCACGTCAAGACCTAGCATAGCTTCTGCTGCGTGTATTTGTGCGTATGTTGCTAATTCATTCATCTCTTTACATGTTAATTGTAACAGCGTATGTCGCTATTCACATAGGCTAAGCTTGAATTTTATCCAGAACAGAGGTAGAATAGTCTTTGACTTAAAGATGTTCATTAATCTCATGTCTTTGTTTAAGAGCTTTCCAAATTCGAGAGAGGATTCTCGGATTTGAGAGGAGAGGGCTTGGTTGGTTAGCCAACAGTGCCAGGAAACTTGTTTTGCTGGCAGTGTGGCTAGACAACCATTACACATTGACGACGGGCCAGTAGCTCAGCTGGTTAGAGCACCTGCCTCTTAAGCAGGGTGTCCCGGGTTCAAGTCCCGGCTGGCCCTCCAACTAAACAATCCACCGTCTGGTGGGTTTTTTAGTTGGAATGAGCTAGCTGGGACTTTCACGGGACACACTTGGTGTCCCGGGTGAAAAATGCCAGTGGCATTTTGCAAGAGAATCTTACAGATTGCCTACTTGTCGGCAGTATGTAAATTCTGGGGTCGCGCTAGCGTGACCAAGTCCCG
>JAGONL010000053.1 GCA_017993025.1 Candidatus Saccharimonadota bacterium | reverse complement strand
ATCAAATGCATTTGGATCCATGTAGCCTTGTAAATCAGCAATTAGATTCATAGGACTGGATACGTATAAATATTATTTACCATCGTTGCCATATTTAACAAAAGCAAGCCTATTAACGGTTTGATTTATAGATACGTTCAAGTTTGAATACCCACCTAACACCGAATCCCTACGTGGAACTGCTTGTACATACCCCGAAGACCTGGCACCTGTTCCCACAATGTTGATAACACCAGTCGAGTTTGGTCTTCCTGATATTTCTACCATTGATCCAGCTGGCAGCACATTTCCAGATGCAGACCGAGTATCTAGAATCCTTACATCCGGAATATCGTCAAAAGATCCGCCCGTAAAATATCCTTGTACATCACCTATCAAATGAGATTCAGGTTGATTGTATATTTCTATCTCGCTATCAGAACCCGCTCTTGCAAAACTGATACTTGCGGTTGTTTGGCCTGCACTTGAAACATTTAGACTAGAGTAGGAACCAGCAGCGTCGGAAGGAAGCTTGACCTGAAAATATCCACCCGATGAGGGCTGCGTAGCAGTTAAATTTAAAATAGCTGTGACGTCCGAACGACCAACATCAACCTTAGTTATGCTATTTGCAGGAATTTTAGGGGCTTGACCTCCCAACCCTTCAATATCTGCTGGTGTCGCTATACCAACATCATCCACGTAAGAGTTAGAAGCATCGGCGTTTCCACCGTCACCAAAAGCTGCCAAAAACAAAGGTACAGTTAGAAAAGCGCCTCGTAAACGATGCGGTGGTGCAACCCTTTGTACATCTAATCCAGGAACCGGCGCTGTTTCAAAACTCATCTAGACTTCACTTCCTCAAAAAGCACTAATTAATTTACATATTATACTATGGTTTTAATGCTTAAGCCAAAAATATCATCGGTATAATCAAGTGATTTTAATCACATTAAAAACATTATATTTTTAATATCTAACTTCTATAACCTATAATCTATACAAGAATGAGTTTATCAATAGGTATCGTCGGCCTACCAAATGTAGGCAAATCAACATTATTCAACGCGCTAACAGACAGTAGTGTGTTAGCTGCCAACTACCCTTTTGCCACAATAGAACCAAATACCGGCATAGTTCCCGTCCCAGACCCACGTCTTCAAAAGCTAGCAGAAATATATAAGTCAGAAAAAATTATCCCAGCAACCGTAACGTTTGTTGATATTGCCGGCTTAGTAGCTGGTGCGTCAAAAGGCGAAGGTTTAGGCAATCAATTTTTAAGTCACATAAGAATATGTAGCGCTATATGCCAAGTAGTCCGGGCATTTGACAATCCAGACGTGCTAAGAAGCGACAGCTCAAAAGACCCAAAACATGATATTGAAATTATCGCCACAGAGCTAGTTTTAGCAGATTTACAAACGGTCGAAAAACGCCTTCCGCGCTTAGAAAAAGAGGCAAAAGCCAACCCAAAACTAAAACCAATCTCAGATGCATTGAACAATATATTTGTTCACCTAAATAACGGCCTTCCTCTCTGGAAAAACCAAGATTTGCTAGAGCAATACAACGAGCATTTAAGCGACCTTCAGCTTATGACAGCCAAGCCAATCCTCTACCTCTTCAACCTAGACGAAACAGTCTTGCAAGGTCAGACCTTGCAAGACGAACTTTCAGCTCTTGTAGCCCCCGCTCCGGCAGTTTTTGTTAGTGCCAAACTAGAAGACGAATTACGTGGCTTAGACGAAAAAGATAGAATGGAAATGCTTGAAAGTTACGGCCAGACAGAATCAGGGCTTAACAAAGTCATTCATACTGCATACGATTTGCTTGGGCTTCAAAGCTATCTTACTGCTGGGATACAAGAAGTTCGAGCCTGGACAATCAACAAAGGCTCCACTGCCCCACAGGCCGCTGGCGTTATTCACGGTGATTTTGAACGTGGCTTTATAGCAGCCCAGATTGTAAACTATGACGATTTAGTCTCTGCTGGCTCTGAACATCTAGCCAAACAAAATGGCAAAATGCGCACAGAAGGCAAAACTTATATTATGAAAGATGGCGACGTAGTAGAATTCAGATTTAATGTGTAGCTAAGAGAAAAATCCTTATAAACCAAGTGCCGTTTCAAGTCTACCTGCAAAATCTCTAATTGCACTAGTTCCCACACCGCTCGTAAACACTACAGCCACCAGCCGTCTTCCATCAGGCAGTTCCAGAATTGATGCGTCGTGATACTCTAATTGTTCGTTCCAGCCAACCTTATTATAAACAGTAACTTCGCTTGAAAAACCGCTAGGAAAACCTTTGCGGTATAGTGCGTCCTGGTCCTTCATAGAAGATAAATATGCTAGTCTAGAACTCTCTGACAGTCCTTCGCCTCTTAGTATACGGGCAAGGATTTTTCCGGCATCTTCCGCTGTTGTACTAAGTCCAGTCATAGACGTATTTTCAATACCGTAGGTTATCAAAGTGTCAGTCAGTTCTTGTTTGCCTAATTCTTCCCACATTTTTTCTGCACAAGGACTGTCAGACTCTCTAATCATCAAATCTAAGCACTCCATCCTGGTTCTACCGCCTTGATACACCTCATTAGGATTAACCGTTTTTGCGTCCACTGCCCTATAGCCTTCATACGTTACAAACAATTTATAGATACTAGCAGCAAAAAACTCTGTATCACTCTTAAACCCAGCTATTAGCTGTCCATCCTCGTCCATTAAAACTACGGAGGCTCGTGAACTATCAGTTTGCTTAGGCGATGCCCAATCCTCTACAACTTTCTGCAAAGCCTCCGAATCAAACTTCTCCGTTTTTGCTTCTTGTTGTTCCACAGCTGGTGCTTCTTCTTGGTTCTGTGTATCACTGACAGGATTAATATTCGTTTCTACTTGCTTAATATTTGTATTTTTGTAGAACCACCAAAGCACAAAAGAAACACAAGCAAGTGTAGCAATTAACACAAGGGCAAGTACTACCTGGCTCTTCTTCGTACCTTGCATATATTGTTTTTTCAAACGCCTCATAGCTCTATTATCCTACCAAGAGCCAAAGAATACTAGTGACGATTACTGCTCTTGCGAAACAGGCGAAAATTTTCCTACTCGACGTTTGGGTAGTAGAGTGTACGGTCGCCATTCGCTGGCACCGGGTATTGCCCTTCCTGCCATCTCTTCAAACTGCCTGGCGCTTGTGATTTGATCTTGCACAAAATTGCACAGTGCTCTTAACCTAGAATCCGCAAAGGACCTAAATCTTAACTGCTTACTCCCTGTATGTAGGTGAACTACAGCATCAAGCATCCGTCCAGCAAAATTTACTTGGTTGATCATTTCGTATCTAATATCTTCCAAATTAAGATAAAAAGGACGCTTATCAACAAGTAGTAGCCTATTACTAGTTGCAATCAACAGTGCTGAGCCCCCTTGATAATATCCATAAGTGCAAAAATGTATTTTCTCTCCGGGGTTAAGTATATTAGCAAGCTCACGAGTCTCTGGTTTGCCTAAAAATCTATAGTTAAGTCCTAGCGAGCCTAATTGCTCTTGAACCAATTCAAAACTAATCATTTTATATCTCCTCCAAACTAACTTATCTCTTACTATTAAATTAAACTACATAATCACACATTTAAATGTAAATCTAGACACTAATAAAGTGTGATATGCGTCACTATTGCATTTTTTGTGTGATATTGAAACAATGTATACATGGCTACACAATTTCAAAAATGGGGAGTATTGGATTCATTCTTTAAATCCCACACAAGACTACAGTACAAAAAAGGTGAAACCATAGTTAGGCCAGAAGACGACCCTAGTGGTGTGTTTTTAATAGAATGGGGCTTTGTTAAAGCCTACACAATGACAAAGTATGGTGAAGAAAATCTTCTTATTGTCAGAGGTACCGGTGGAGTCTTCCCTCTTATTTGGGCATTTACTGGCGATCATCGACATGTAACCTACGAAGCAATGGAGGCAACCTCACTTTGGCGCGTGCCAAAGGGCGAATATCTCGAATTCTTAGAAAAAAATCCAGATGTATTGCCTGTTATCCTGGACATGGCGATTGAAGCCTACCGCCTACATTCAGAGCGCGTAATCACACTCAGCTACAGAACCGCCAGAGAAAGAGTTATCTCATTTCTAGTAACACACGCTAAACTCTTTGGTATAGCAAACAAAAATGGCTCAATAACCATCAATGCTCCGTTTAGGCAGTCAGATATTGCCAGTTCAGTTAACGCAACAAGAGAAACTACTAGTAGAGAAATAAACACTCTTCGTAAAAAGGGCTACATTGATGTGGTAGACCACAAAATTATTATAAAAAACATGCAAGCAATGCGCGCAGTGCTTTAACTTCAAACAATACCCTAAAACCTAGCCCCTAAACCCTAGTTTTTAGCTTATAAAAACGTTCAGTGTTACCTTTTGTACCTGATACATGTGAGTCGGCTTTATCTAAAATGATAAATTTATTTTGAATAAGCCAATTTTCAAAATCACTTAAAATTTTTCGCCGTATTGAGCTATTTTTGATAATCCCCTTATTAATCTGCTCTTTGCCCGCCTCAAACTGCGGTTTACACATAGCAACCAGAACAGAGTTATTAGTCATGAGACTAGAGACATGAGGTAAGACATTTCGCAATGATATGAAAGACACATCAGCCACAACAATATTAATCTCATTAACAATGTACACCTTTTTCGTATCTGATGATTCCTTGACTCTTGACTCTTGACTCTTGACTCTTTGTATCTCAACGTTTCTTATATCCGTTTTCTCATACAGTTCGATACGGCTGTCACCGCGCAAACTTGGATGTAGCTGCTCCGTTCCAACATCTACAGCAATAACTTTTACTGCCCCGTGTTGCAACGCATAATCAGTAAATCCACCAGTGCTACTGCCAACATCAAGAATTGTTTTACCCCTAAAGTCTAAGCTAAACTGTTCAGCAATTGATGCTAGTTTTAACGCCGCCCGTGACACATACTGCTGGCCTTCAACCGCTAGTTTGTCGTCCTCAGATACACCAAAACTAGACTTGGTTATAATTTTATTATTCACCCGCACCAGCCCAAGCTTAATATAGCTCTCAGCCTGCGACCGACTGTTAACCAATTTTCTTGACTGAAGTTCCTTGTCTAATCTATTCATATAATTTCTGTAAAATTATTTTGGTTAGTGCAATTTGGGATGATGAACGAGCACAATTACTGAAGTCGTAGTTTATACTACGGCGAAGCAATTTGACGCAGTTCAGCGCCCAAAGTGTGCAACCACAAATTATTTTACTTCTTTCGTTCACGGTATGCGTTAGTATCAGTATCTACGGAAATTTCGTCACCAACTTTAATAAAAGCTGGCACCTTTACTACAATTCCTGTCTCCATGGTAGCGTCTTTAAGTACGTTACTTGTTGTGTCTCCCTTTACCACGTCTTCTGTGTAGGTAACCTTCAAATACACGTTCTTAGGAAGCTCAATGCTTACAGTATGTCCGTCAAGCTTCATAGCTTTAACGGCGTCGCCTTCTTTCAGATATCCTGTCTGGTCTTCAATGGCCTCCAAGCTAAGTTCTACCTGCTCATAGGACTCGTTGTCCATGAAATAGTACTTTGATCCGTCATTGTATAAATATTGGATGTTACTATAGCTCAAATCAACGTTATCTAGTTGTTCGTTGCCCTTGAAGGTTTTTTGCAAAACCTTGCCGTCAATCAAACTTTTTATTGTAACGTTAACAATCGAGC
>JAGONL010000052.1 GCA_017993025.1 Candidatus Saccharimonadota bacterium | reverse complement strand
ATTCCATACGATCATGCACAAGTAATAGCTGGTGTTGGTAATGCTGCAAATGGTGCTGTAGCATTTTCTAGACTTGGACTTAACACCGGATTTATATCTAATGTCGGCGCAGATGATTGGGGAAGAGATATAGTTCGTGCCCTGAAAGCTAACAACATCGACACCCGGTTTGTGCACGAAAATCCAGGCAAGGTCTCTAACTATCACTATGTACTTTGGTACAAGGAAGAGCGAACTATTTTAATAAAGCATGAGACATATGATTATCAGTGGCCCAAGTTTCGTAAAAATGATATTCCTAGGTGGCTATATTTTAGTTCTATATCTGATAATGCCTTAGAGTACCACGATGAAATGGCTGACTGGTTAGAGGAAAATCCTGAAGTAAAATTAGCTTTCCAACCAGGTACATTTCAAATGCAAGCCGGCGTCGAAAGGTTAAAAAGACTTTACCAAAGAGCTGAAGTTGTGGCTCTTAACCGTGAAGAAGCTTGCGATGTATTTAAAGCTAACCACGATGATGTTCACGACCAACTAAATAAAATGCATGAAGCAGGAATTAAAATTGCGCTTGTGACAGACGGTCCTAATGGAGCCTATGCATCTGACGGCCATAAGAGATGGAGCATGCCATTGTATCCAGACCCTGCTCCGCCAATAGACAGGACAGGCGCAGGCGATGCATTTGCATCGACATTCACAGCAGCACTTATGAAGGGTGCAGACGTACCAAGTGCTCTACTTTGGGCACCGATAAATTCTATGAATGTCGTACAGCACGTTGGTGCACAAGAAGGGTTGTTAACCGAAACCCAATTAGACTATTACTTGCGAAACGCTCCAAAAGATTATCATCCCAAAGAAATGTAGTTAAAAAGCCACCCTAATACAAAATGATTATTAACCAACTCTCACAGGTCAAAAAAATAGTTTCCTCCTTCGGTATATCTACGGATATGCCTCAGTCGGATAACCGTCTTTTTGCCTCTGCGATAGACTGCTTACAATTTAACCATTTTATATTAGGGTGGCTTTATGTCTAGGCTACTAGTTCAGTTATTATCGGCAGACGAAAGACAGTTTAGAGCTTTTATTGAAAGGCTAGAGAGAGCGTGCTTAAGCCCTGGCGTCGACATACGTTTAAGTGCAGAAATAATTACCAAAACTAGAGATAAAGCTAGGTTTCTTGGATTAGACGCCGTAGATACAACAGCAAAAGAAATGTATTTTGCACTAAAAAACAAGCTTCAACAAGATGATTTAGTTTTAAAAAATAAACTAAAGATTGATGATAATAACACAGTTTCGAATATTGAAAAGTTAGCTAAACAAGCCACTAAATTGTCGAAAAAAGAACTAACACTTTGCGTATCTGCGGTTGGCGTTAAGAGAGTACTAATAGCGGTTCCGCCCAGGAAAACATTAAGGCTTCTTAAACTTCGCTCGTTAGAATCTGTTTTAAAACGAGAAGACCCTAGAGTTTTATATACTCTAGCACTACAAATTGAAGATTCTTCATGGAAATCGCAAGTTCATGCAAAAATTAAGCGGTTACAGTCAAAAGATATTAGCTGGCAATCAGTAGAAGTTCTGCCTATGCCGTTGGCTTGGCTTGAAAAAGCAAATAATGCAATTAGTCACCATGGATTTATGATAAGTTGTCCAGACATTGGGGTAGTTGTTGTAATGCCAGTTATAAAGACGTTTACGCCCGGCACTACAACAATGAGTCTAGGGCTAATTTTGCAAGCTGTTCAACGCTTGAGCATTGGCACGATGCCTTATAGAAAACAGGGTTTTGTTCAGGGTTATCAAAACATTTTGCCAGAAATTGCTCACAACAAACAACCATTGTTAATTCCCATACATGGTCTACAGCCGTCCTGGAGGGCAGTGCACCAACTCTTGAGTTTGGGCCTAATTACAGAAGACAGCCCAGATGTTGAGCTAATTCTAGGGGATTTAAACTGGGAAAGTACAGAGATGAAGATAGCAAGTTTGGTGCCTGACTTTGACTACTGGGTTGACACTCACTATCTAGGAGTAAAAACGGATGGCGTCCCGGTATCACTACACTTACTAGACGTAGCCAGAGAAGTTTTGGTTGATTCCAATTATGAAACACGCCAGGCAAAACACCTTGAAGGTTCGCTATGGAACGAACTACAAATTAGATATTTGACCCAAGATGCTATGTCAAAATCACTGTCTCAACAGCTTCTGGGAATAGATTAGTTGTGATATGATAAGCATAAGTAAATTAGCTAAAATAACCAGGGGCCTAACAGGATGAATCATTCAATTTGTGTATCAGGAGCTGCTGCTGGCGAATCAGTTGATGGTGCCTGTGGATTGGCGTACGAGGTTGGAGCTGCTATTGGGAAAAGTGGGCATATTATCACAACAGGCGCTACTGTTGGTGTGCCGATGTACTCGGCTAAGGGTGCTTATGATGCTGGCGGTATGAGCATAGGCTTTAGTCCTGCTTCAAGCTTGCGTGAGCACACAAAGAAATACAGACTGCCTATAGGATTTTTTAGCTATATCAATTTTACTGGAATGCACTATATTGGCCGGGACATACACCTTGTTCAAAGTAGCGACGCAGTGATTACTATCGGTGGTAGGATGGGTAGCATGCACGAGTTTGCGACAGCTATTGAAGCTAGAATGCCCTGTGGAGTACTACTGGGTAGTGGAGGACTGGCCGATTATATTCCAACACTTCTAGAAGAACTTAAGGAACTAGGTCATCAAGCAAAAGGTTTAGTTTACTACGATACTGATCCCGAACGTCTGGTAAAGAAAATTATCGAGGTTCTTGATGAAGAGAATAAAGACATTCATCTTAATGGCCTGTCAGAAGAATGGCTGATTAAGGCCAGTATCTGTGAACCTTTAGCTGGTAAACACGGATTTAAGCCCGGTGAAAATATTCCAAATCGCGCCGGCTAAATCACGCCGTTACAGACGATTTTTTAATTGCTAACTGTAGTACAATAGAAGTTAATGAAGTTTAAGTTAAAGTCAGATTATAAGCCTACCGGGGACCAGCCAACGGCTATTGAGCAGTTGGTTGCTGGTATTGAAAAAGGCGAACGAGAGCAAACCCTACTTGGAGTAACTGGAAGTGGCAAAACTTTCACAATGGCAAACGTTATTGAGCGCACACAACGACCAACTTTAGTTATTTGTCATAACAAAACACTAGCGGCACAGCTATATGAAGAGTTTAAAAGCTTTTTCCCAGATAATGCTGTGCACTATTTTGTAAGTTATTTTGATTATTATCAGCCAGAGGCCTATGTAGCTCGTTCTGATACCTTTATCGAAAAGGATAGCCAGATAAATGAAGAAATCGACAGAATGAGGCATGCAGCCACTGATTCGCTGTTATCAAGGCGTGACGTTATAATTGTGGCTAGCGTCAGCTGTATTTATGGTATTGGTAGCCCTTCGGACTACTCAGCACTAGCAATAAAACTAGAGGTTGGAGAGCGCCGAGTACGAGATAAGTTTATACGTCAGCTTACGGATATTCAGTATCAGCGTAATGACATAGATTTTCACCGTGGTACTTTTAGAGTTAGGGGTGAGGTGATTGATGTTTTTCCGGCTGGCGAGGAAATAGCCTACAGAATTGAGTTTTTTGGTGACGAAGTAGAAACAATCACCAAAATGGACGCACTAACAGGTGAAATTTTGGGCAAACCTGGAAAAATGACGATTTTCCCAAGCTCTCACTATGTAACACCACAAGAAAAATTAAAGGGAGCAATTAAGAAAATTGAAGAAGAGCTAGAAGTACGGGTTAAGCAATTTGAATCTGAAAACAAGCTAATTGAAGCTCAAAGAATACGCCAGCGCACAAAATTTGATTTAGAAATGTTAGAAACTACAGGTTTTGTTAAGGGAATTGAAAACTACAGCCGATATTTAACCGACCGTGAAGAAGGCGAACAACCGGCCACACTGCTAGATTACTATCCCGATGATTATCTGATGCTGATAGACGAATCGCACATGACAATGCCACAGGTTAGAGGTATGTATAACGGAGACAGATCAAGAAAAGAAGTGCTCGTTGATTACGGATTTAGACTGCCAAGTGCTCTAGATAACCGTCCGCTGAAGTTTACAGAGTTTGAAAGACATATTAACCAGGCAATTTACGTCAGCGCTACACCGGCTGAGTACGAATTATCAAGAACTCCCCCACCTGCTCAGCAGGTTATTAGGCCTACTGGGCTTATTGACCCAAAGATTGAAGTCAGGCCAATAGAGCACCAAGTTGATGATTTGATATCTGAGATTAGAGATACGATTAAAAAACATCAAAGAGTGTTAGTCACAACACTAACAAAGCGAATGAGTGAGGATTTAACAGATTATTTGAAAGATCTAGGTATAAAAGTGGCCTATCTGCACAGCGATGTAGATACTCTAGACAGAACTGATATATTACGCGATTTACGTATGGGTGTGTACGATGTACTGATTGGCATTAACCTTCTACGAGAGGGCCTGGACTTGCCAGAAGTTAGTCTTGTGGCAATTCTTGACGCAGACAAAGAAGGATTTCTTCGTAGCGAGCAAGCGTTGGTTCAAACAATTGGTAGGGCGGCAAGACATGTAGACGGCCGAGTAATAATGTACGCTGATGTAATGACCAAGAGTTTGACAGCAGCAATTAGCGAGACAAACCGCAGAAGATCAATTCAGGAAGCCCACAACAAAGCTGAAGGAATTACTCCAGTAGGAATCCAAAAGTTAATTGCTGAGAGAATGAAACACAGCGAATCAGCAACCGACAAAAAGAAGCATTTAGATCTTCGCAAAATACCAAAAGACGAGTATGGACATTTAATTAAAGACCTGACTGGGCAAATGGAGCTAGCTAGTGCCAATTTAGAGTTTGAAAAAGCTGCAGAACTAAGAGATTGGATAACAGAAATAAAACAAAAAATATAAATTTATCAATAAAAACTATTGATAAAAACTTGACATGTGTGAGATAATATAGTTATACAAAGAGTATTTAACTGGTGGGCAAGGAGTTGCGGGATGTTAAATTTAAAAAAAATAACTAGAAAGACGAGCAGAATTTTTGCATCGTTAGTGTTGATGACGGCTCAAATGACGCCGTTTTTTGTTTTTTCAGGAGCTAAAGCCTCAGCATTAGACACTGGATTTAAGGTACCAACTAGCACCCATACTCCAAACGACTGGGATGTTAACACGGTCGCTAATGTTCAAACAAGCAATGACGTGCCTGTTGTTCTTTATGCTTCAGACAATGACGGGCAAGAACAGGGTTATTCTAACTTTAACTTTCCAGCAATTCCTGCAAATAGCACTATAGATGGTGTAGAAGTTGTAGTAGAGGCCAAATCAACTGATTCAGGTAATGACTGTCAAGTGCGAGTTAATCTGTCGTGGAATAATGGCACTAACTACACAACTGCAATTGATGCAACAATTGATGATACTGAGGGTGTAGATACTCTTGGTGGTTCAAATAACAATTGGGGCAGAACTTGGTCGGTAGGAGATTTCACAAATGCAAACTTTGTTTTAAAGATCCAAGACCGAGATCCAGGTAACCAGTGTACAGATGATGCCACAACATCCGTTGATCAAATTCAAGCTAAAGTCTACTACACCGAACCTGTACCCAAGCCAGACCTTACAATTGTTAAAACTAATAATGTCGGCAACAATGTCGTAGTTAACGGTACGTT
>JAGONL010000051.1 GCA_017993025.1 Candidatus Saccharimonadota bacterium | reverse complement strand
TTTTCACGACGAATTGCGTCTGATGATTCAGGATATGCTTCATAAAAAACTAGCGTCCAGGGTCTGTAGGCTTTGGTTGACTGATTCTGCCCCGAATTGTGTTCTTCTATGCGTCTTTTCAAATCTTTAGTACTACCAATATATCTTTGACTTCCACTTTCAAGTAGATATACGTAGAACATAATTGGTCAAAGGCTCACTTCTGGGTTTTTTTAGCTGCTGGTTTTTTAGTCGCTGGGGATTTCTTCGCTACAGCTTTCTTAGGAGCTGGTTTGACGACTGCTTTAGCTGGTGCTTTTTTAGCTACTTTTGTGCCGGCTTTTGTTGTTCCTGCAGATTTTGATGCTTTGTTAAGCTGGCTTTTCTTGCGAGCGGCTTTGTTCTTGCTGATAACACCTTTTTTAACAGCTGTGTCGATGGCGCTGTAGGCTTCTGCCTGAGCTTTAGTCGTATCTTTTTTAGCGGTTAGGGAAGTGGTAAAGGCTTTGACGCTTTCACGAAGTGAACGCTTTGTTTTTGCGTTCTGTGTGCTTTGCTTTTCAGCTACTCTTACACGCTTTTTAGCTGATTTGATAATTGGCATTTGTTGATAGTCTCCTTAGTTTTCTGGGATATCCTAGAAAATTGTTATTAATATTTGCTAATTTCATGTAATTATACCGAAGTTATCTAAAGAAGTAAACAGATTGTGTAGAATATCATAAAAACTATAGACACAAAGATTAAAATTATGGTATATTATAAACGTAAGCGATAAAATCAAAACTACTCAAAAAATAACATGCAAAACCCAAATGCCGACCAAGTCGTAAAAATACTCAAGGACTCCAATAATGTATTGGTTACTGTTAAAAATAACCCCTCTGTAGACGAACTGACGGCTGCAATAGGGTTGACTCTGATTTTGAACCATATGAACAAGCACGCCATCACGGTGTTTAGTGGTAGGGTGCCCTCGACCCTGGAATTTTTGCAACCAGAAATGGCTATAGATAACACAACCGATTCACTTCGTGATTTCATTATTGCTCTAGATAAGTCAAAAGCCGACAAACTGCGCTACAAAGTAGAAGATAATGTAGTACGGATATTTATTACTCCTTATAAAACGTCTATTAGTGAGCGAGACCTAGAGTTTAGCCAAGGCGACTTTAATGTCGACGCGGTTGTTGCTCTTGGGGTTGTTACAAAAGAGGATTTTGACCAAGCGGTTACAGCTCACGGTAGGATTTTGCACGATGCGGTTGTTGTTGCGCTAACAAAACATGAGTCGATTAGCCAAATCGGTGCAGTAAATTGGCAAGAAGCCAAAGCTAGCAGTGTTTCAGAAATGGTAGCCAGTATTGCCCCACTTATGGGCGAAAACGTTATGGATGGGCAGATTGCCACGGCGCTGATGACCGGAATTGTTGCCGAGACGGATAGGTTTAGGAATGAAAACACTACACCTGCAGTGTTGTCTATTAGTTCTATGTTGATGGCGTCAGGTGCAAACCAGCAACTTATTGCCGAAAAACTCGAAGAAGCAGTGAACATACCAGAAGTGCAAAGCCATGAAGAAAGCTACGAAACCCCAGTAAGTGATGACGGGGCACTTGAAATAAGTCATGATGAGGATGAAATACAAAATATACACATAGATGACAACGGCAATCTAGAACTTCCTAAAGAACAAGAGTTGCCTGCTGTTTCACAAGAAGAACCGCTCGATTCTCCTGCGGTGATGAACCGTTCGTTTATTCAAACTCAGCAACAACCGGCACTCTACGGACTTGATGATAGCGGGGCACGAGCTGTTCAGCCTTTGTTCGAAGGCAATAATAGTCCAGGTTCATATGCAAGTTCCACCACTGAACCGGCGCTAGCAGAGCACAAACAAATGGTTCTTCAACCACTTCCTGCTGAGGAAGCGCAAGAAGAAGTGGTAGAGAAGATTGAAGAGCGACCAAAACTCGAAGAACCAGCAACGGTAGTTGAGCAAGCGGTCGAAGTGCCCGCCAAAGATGAACAAAAAGTAGAAGAAATTGTCGCGACGCCGGCTCAACCAACGCAAACGCTTAGTGATTTAGAAAAAAAAGTAGCAAGTCCCCACGTTGAAGAAAACGATGATAAATATGTAGATGACTTTTTGGGCACCAGCAGACCAGCTCAACCAGTAATAGAAAAAACTGAGTCGGAAGCACCGAAAGAAGAAAAAAGCGTAGAAGAAGAGAAGAAGCCAGAAGAAGTTCATCAAGAACCCCCTGTAGCTACTCCTCAGACTCAGCCACTTGCTCAGCCAACACCAACTGTTATCAACCCTACAGCACCTCCTACTGTACCACCACCACTTATGCCACAGGCACCGGCGCAACCACAGTTTTTTGACGCTGACGGCAAAAACTCTAATCCTTTTTTGAACCCACAGCAATAGGAACTAAAAATCCTAAATTCTAAGCACTAAATTCTAAACAAGCACTAAAAATTAAAATTAAAAAAAGTATAGAAAATGCACGGCCTTTGTTTGCATTTTAGTATTTAAGTTCTAGTTTTTAGAATTTAGTATTTAGTGCTTAGAATTTGTACGTGGATATACGGAAAATGTGTAGATTTGGAAATAGCTGATGTTTAATAGTTAGTTGCACTATACTTACCTATATGGATGGAGTAATACTTGTTGATAAGCCTATAGGTTGGACTAGTTTTGATGTTGTGGCTAAGATTCGTGGGAATTTACGTCGGATAACTGGTAATAAAAAGATAAAGGTTGGCCATGCAGGCACTTTAGACCCTATGGCAACCGGGCTTTTGATAGTTCTGGCCGGTAATATGACTAAGCAACAAGATTCTTTCATGAAAAAGGATAAAGTCTACGAGGCAGAAGTTACTTTGGGTGCAGTCAGCGACACGGATGATGCAGAAGGAGTTCTGGTAAGTACGGGGTACGATGTACGAAGTATGAAGACAGGAAAGGAAGAAATAGCCGATGCATTAAACTCTTTTGTGGGGGAGTTAGAGCAAATGCCACCACAGTACAGCGCTATAAAATTAAATGGCCAGAAAGCTTACGAAATAGCGCGGAAGGGTGAAAAAGCAGAGTTAAAACTCCGAAAAGTTACTATATATAGTATTGATGACATTGAAGCAAGGAGCAACAAAGTTAGTTTCAAATGTCATGTTTCCTCTGGTACGTATATCAGAAGTTTGGCCCGAGATTTGGGTGAAAAATTGGGGTGTGGGGGCTATTTATCGGCGTTAAGACGTACATCGATAGGTGAATATAGCGTCGATGAAGCTCTAGCGGTTTCAGACCTGACAGATGAGTATTTGCAAAAAAGCGTTGCAACAACAGAGTAGGCGTGCTATAATTGCTTCCAACAATGACTGAAACTAAAGAGAAAACCGCCGTTAAAGGTGCAAAAGCAGAAGTAGTAGACACAGGCTCACCAACAGTGCAGATAACTGCGCTAACTGCTCATATTAACGAACTGACAGAGCATCTAAAAGTTAACAAAAAAGACCACATGGCACGCCGTGGTTTGCTAGTAATGGTAGGACGACGAAAGAAGTTACTTAGGTATTTAGCTTCGAAGGATACTACAGCTTACCTTACGCTCATTAAAAAACTGGGTCTTAGGCGCTAATTTCGCGCATTTTGGCCGTTTTTTCTGCGAGACTCGGTCGTCGTATTAAAAAATACGCCTCTCTCGGTTCTCGAAAAGAACAACCAAACTGCATCGAAATTATCAACCTAAGATACTAAAATATAGGTAAATTAGTTTCTTTTGACGCACGTACTAACATTCAACAGCACGTGGGTAGAAGAAAATAATAAGAGGGTGTATTAATCAGTAGTGGAGCACAGCTTGCGCGATACAAAAGTCGCAATCTGATCCCTGTTACTGAACACTCTGAAAGAAAAGGATTTAAATATATATGTCAAACATCATTAACCCATTAGGTAAAGATGTATTAACAGTTAGCACAGAACTTTGTGGCAAGACTCTAACACTAGAGGTTAACCGACTTGGTTTTAGAAGCACAGCTTCAGTACTCGTCAGCTACGGTGAAACAGTTATCTTAGGAACAGCAATGGTTGGAAACCGACCAGTGCAAGGGATGGATTATTTTCCATTAAGCATTGATTACGAAGAAAAGCTATACGCTGCAGGAAAAATAAGTGGTTCTAGATTTATCAAGCGTGAAGGACGGCCTAGCGAGGAAGCAATTCTGATTGGCAGAATCATTGATCGCCCTATTAGACCGCTTTGGCCAAAAGGCTATCGCCAAGAAGTTCAGGGAATTGCTACAGTTTTAAGTACCGACCCAACTTTCCGCCCAGATATGATTGCTATGATTGCAACATCAGCTGCTTTAATGCTAACTGGTGCGCCATTTGACGGCCCAGTTGCTGGACTAAGAGTTGGAATTAATGAAGCTGGTGAATACCAGGCGTTTATGAGCGCAGAGCAGTACGACGCAAGCACACTTGATTTGGTAGTTGCTGGTACAAAAGACGGCATCATGATGGTTGAGGCTGGTGCAAACGAAGTATCAGAGGCACAAGTGATTGAAGCTATGACATTTGCGCACAAGGCAATGCAACCAGCGATAGCTTTGCAAGAAGAATTAGTTCAAAAAGTTGGTGTGAGTAAGCTAGAATACGAGCTTGTTAAACCCGACGAATCGATACAAAAAGCAGTGGACGCCTGGGCAAAAGGCAAGCTTACAAAAGATTTGCGCGTTGATTACCCATTTAGAAACAAGAAAATAGATGAACTTCGCGAACAAATGCATGAGTTCTTCGAAAATGAACTAACAGCGGAGACGTTTGCCGAGGTTAAATCTGATTATAACGAAGCTTTCCAGATGACGGTACACGCCGAGGTTAGAAGAGGAATTGTAGAAGAACAAGTTCGACCTGACGGCCGAAAAATGAACCAAGTACGACCGCTATCAAGCGAAACTGGTCTGCTACCAAGAGCCCACGGGTCCAGTATATTTACTCGCGGGGTTACACAGGCCCTGAACATTGTGACTCTTGCACCACTTAATTATGCACAAATCGTAGACACCATGGAGCGAGACGGCGAAAGACGTTATATGCACCACTACAATGCGCCAGGCTGGACAGTTGGTGAGATAAAGCGATTAGGATCACCAGGACGCCGAGAAATTGGCCATGGCTACCTAGCTGAGCGAGCATTACTGCCGATGTTGCCCGAAGAGGCAGACTTTCCATATGCTATACGCTCGGTCACCGAAATTATGAGTCAAAATGGCTCAACATCTATGGCGGCAACATGTTCATCATGCTTGGCACTATTAGACGCTGGTGTGCCATTAAAGAGAATGGTATCCGGAATTGCTATGGGACTAATGTTAGACGGCAATACCCCATACGTATTAAGCGATATTGCTGATGCCGAGGATTTTGCCGGAGACATGGACTTTAAGGTTACTGGAACTGAAAACGGTATTACAGCGCTTCAGATGGACATGAAACTGCACGGTCTACCAACTGAAATTTTGGCTAAAGCGCTAGAGCAGGGTAGAGAAGGACGAGCAGAAATACTTGCGCACATGCAATCTGTTATTAGCGGTCCAAAAGACATGAGCCCATACGCACCAAGAGTAGAATCAATAAAGATTAACCCTGATAAAATCCGCGAAATTATCGGTAAGGGTGGCGAAACTATCCAGAGAATCACAGCAGAGAGCGGAACTGAAATTGACATCAAAGATGACGGTACGGTTATGATTGCATCCCC
>JAGONL010000050.1 GCA_017993025.1 Candidatus Saccharimonadota bacterium | reverse complement strand
GCAGAACTAATCTCTAGAGGTTATGAAGTAGCAGTAATTACTCCTCGGCCACGTAATCATAAGCTCTTATCACCAGAAAATGTTATTTTTGCCGGGCAATCAGCTAGAGTTCGTACACTCAGCAATACTAGCTCGGACGTATCCATTAGTGTCGGTCTTGATGAAATTGACGAAATATTAAATAGAGAAAAATTTGATATTATTCACCTTCACGAACCGGCTATTCCTCTACTAGGCCGACAAATAATGAACAGAGCCACAGTTCCAACTGTTGGGACATTTCATGCCGCTCCTCCGAATAATATGGTTGGACGATCTTTTATATCAACTATGACCCCCTATAACAGAAGTTTCGCAAAAGCCGTAAGTGCCATTACAGTCGTTTCCCCTGCTGCGGCCGAAATGTTGGGAGAAGATTTTGATTACTATACTATCCCAAACGGAGTAGACTTGAGCCTATACAAACCGCCGAAATCAAAGCGTGACCCGGATATGGTTCTATATGTAGGGCGTTTAGAGAAAAGAAAAGGGCCAAAACACCTACTTGATGCCTACAGAATGCTGAAAAAAAGACGACCGAGTTTGCATTTAGAAATAGCTGGTGACGGACCACTTAGGCGTTCTTTAGAAGAATATTGTGAAGATAAACAGATTCCTGATGTCGTTTTTCACGGCTTTGTAAGTCAAGAGGACAAGCGCGAAATGATGGGAAGATGTGGGGTGTTTACATCCCCAGCACTTTACGGAGAAAGCTTTGGAATTGTAGTAGTTGAGGCGATGGCCATGGGCGCGCCAGTAGTAGCCGGTGATAACCCAGGGTATGCAACGGTTATGACCGGCCGTGGAAGTTTGTCTCTTGTTGATCCGAAGGACACAATTGCCTACGCTAGACTTCTAGAGCTTTTCCTGAGCGATCAGGAATTTGTAGAATTGTGGCGACAGTGGGCAAAATCGGCAGTAAAAGAATTTGATTGGCCAAAAGTTGTAGACAAGTATGTAGAACTGTATGACAGTTTAGTAAGCAGTAAGCAGTAAGCAGTAAGCAGTTTTAGTTTAGCCAGCTCCAGGTGTAGGCTTTTATAACTTCTCTGAAGGCACCTTCTCTCGCATGACTGCCTGGTGTTATGTGAAGGAAGCAGTTATTCCCGATAGCTTTACTCAATTCGTAAGCAGTTTCAGGCGGACACACATGGTCGTGCCTTCCTTGTACTATTAAAATTGGGATTTTTGACAGCTTTTTGGCATTATCATATATATATTTATCGGGTATAAAGCAATTGTTTACAAAGAAGTGGCATTCTATTATTGCAACAGACCTAGCTTTGTCATCAACTTCTTGGTTGTTAAGTTTAATATTTGCTAAATCTGGGTCAATCGACATTGCAGACGATTCGTTAGTGTTCCAGCGTCTAATATGCTCATCGGCAATTTCCTGATTTTTATCACGTATTTTATCATAATAGTACTTAACTGTATCGTTTCTTTTATCCGCTGGCACGATATTAATGTAATTTTCCCAGCTTTCGGGGAAGTGTGTTTTAAGCCCACCCTGTTGAATGTAGTCTGTTTCCTTTTTAGTGCCTGTATAAACACCATAAATAAGCATCTTTTCAACGTTTTTGGGATGTTTAACAGCATAAATTAGCGCAAGCGCACTACCCCATGAACCTCCGTAAAGCGTTATTTTTTTATTGTTGAATTTTAGATGTTCAGCTATTTTATTAATATCCTCAACTAAATCTTGAGTAGTATTGTTTTTAAGTTCACCAAACGGAATGCTTTTACCGCATCCACGCTGGTCATGAAATATTACATGGTGAAGTTCAGGGTTAAAATTGAGCTTATGTCCGTCTTTTAGGCTGCCCCCAGGACCCCCGTGCAGAAAAAATATTGGGTTGGCATCTTTATTTCCCCATTGTTGGTAGTATATTTTGTGGCCATCGCCAACATCTAGCAATCCTGTTTTTATAGTATACTCGTCGTCATTCATACAAAAATTATACTAGACCCTAACCCCTAAACCCTATACCCTATATATATGATAATTGGTTACGTACTTGACGACACTCTTGATAAACCAGACGGCGTCCAGCAGGCTATGATTGTAATTGCAGAAAAAATGAGGGAGTTAGGTCATGAAGTTCACTATATTGTTCCGTTTACTGAGCGCCAAGATTTACAGAATGTCCACTCATTAGCAAAAGTTATTTCAATGAAATTTAACGGTAATTCAATTAGAACGCCATTTAGTTCATCAAGAAAACAGTTAAAAAAATTACTAACCGAGATTAAATTTGATGTTTTGCATGTGCAAATGCCTTATAGCCCAGTGATGTCGGGCAAGTTAATTAAATTGGCACCAAAATCGGTAAAGATTGTCGGTACTTTTCATATTTTGCCGTATAATTTCTTAGCGAAAATCGGTACAAAAATACTTGGGCTTTATCTTTGGAAAAACAAAAAGAGATTTAATAAAGTTTTTGCCGTTTCTCGTCCTGCGCAAGAGTTTATGGAAAAATCATTTGGGCTCAAGGGCGATATAATGCCTAATCCTGTCGACTACAAGTTTTATCGCGGTTTCGCTGGTGAGACTTTGGAAGTATCTAAACCTAAAATTGTTTTTGTCGGCAGATTTGACGTAAGAAAAGGCGTTAAACAATTAGTTCGTGCTTATGAAAATCTGCCTAATCGGGAAGATGTAGAACTAATAATGTGCGGTAAAGGCCCACTTTTACAAGAACTACGCGATTATTCAGATATAAAGGGTTTGAAAATATTTTTTCCTGGATTTGTCGACAACGAAACGAAGGCTAAATACTTAAGCAACGCACAAATCGCCGTTTTTCCGTCAACTGCCGGTGAAAGCTTTGGAATAGTACTTACAGAGGCGATGTCGGCTGGCGCTGGAGTGACTATTGGCGGAAATAACCCAGGTTATGCAAGCGTGCTGGATGATTTTAAAGGCACACTTTTTAACCCTAATAATAGAGCCGAATTTACAGCAAAACTAACCGAGTTTTTAGATAACCCAGACAAAACAGCACAAATAGGAGCAATGCAACACGCGAATGTGAAGAAGTACGACGTTGATACTGTAGTTGATAGATTGATTAAAGAAGCATACAGCTAGTCCAAGTATATTGGTATAATTCATGAATTTTAGGTAGAATAAGACTATGTTTGGAAGAAAATCAAAAGACTCTGTTGAACTTACTATTTCTAATCAGACTATTTTGCGGGTTATACTTTTCTTGCTTGGTACATTTATGACTCTTCGGCTTCTTGATAACTTAATGCATCCATTAACGCTTATATTTGTGTCATTCTTTTTGGCGATGGCTCTAAACCCTATAGTAACCAAAGTGTCCTCTAAACTTAAAAGCAAAAGTAGAATACGAGCAACTGCAATTGCTTATAGTGCTGTAATGACAATAATTGTTGCCTTTGTGGTTTTGATAGTACCTTCCCTTGTCAATCAAACTACTAGATTTATTCGCGATGTTCCGTCAACTCTATCAGATTTAGAGAATCAAAATAACTCTGTTGGAAATTTAGTTAGACGCTACCAGCTAGAGACTCAAATTCAAAATTTTGCTACAGATTGGTCTAGAAATCTTGGTTCTGTTCAAGGTCCAGTTCTAACTACAGCAAATAGAATTTTTGCAAATGTTATATCTATTGTGAGCGTTTTTGTGTTGACATTTATGATGCTAATTGAGGGACCAAGGTGGATTAAAACTTTCTGGAATCATATACCAAAAAGGCGTAGAGCACACGACCAAGAAATTGCTAGAAAAATGTACAAGGTAGTCACTAGCTACGTCAACGGTCAAGTACTAGTTGCCACAATTGGCTCGATATTTTCTATGGTAGCACTCTTTATCGCATCAACAATCATAGGAGTTTCAGTAAATGCAGTAGCCTTGGGTGGAATCGTATTTCTATTTGGACTTATCCCTACTATCGGAGCAATTTTAGGCGCAATATTTGTTGCGTTATTTGCATTATTCGCCAGCCCGCTTCTTGCACTTGTTATGATAATTTACTTTATCATATATCAGCAGATTGAAAACGCGACTATTCAGCCATACATACAGTCTAGAAACAACGAGCTAACACCAATGCTTGTATTTATGGCCGCTATCGTAGGTATAAGCCTGGGCGGGGTTTTAGGCGGTTTCTTAGCTATCCCACTTGCTGGTTGTGCTAAAGTTCTGTTTGACGATTGGATAGAAGACCGCGATAATTTACTAGAAGCCTGATATCCTGTACCAGATTTGTGTGTTTTGGGTGTCGTTAATTCCAATCCCCTGAGCTTTTAAAGTATCTCTAAGTTCGTCAGATTTTGCCCAGTCTTTCACTTCTCGTACGCTGAGTCTCTCTTTTAAAATTTCTTTTTGTGACTCGGTAATATCATCTGTTATTAAATCAATACCTACTAAATTTTTTATTGCCAAAATGACCTGTTTGTTCGGTGATTCACCCAAACTTATCACATCGTCAAAATAATTGTCGATGTTCACCAAAACTTTAGATGTATTGAGGTCGTTTGATAGAGCATTTGTCATTTTTTTAATAATTTCTAAGTTGCTATTTTCTGGTAATTGATACATTCTGTCAGCGACTGATAACCAGTTTTTAAGTCTATTTTTCGCAGCCTCTAGAATTTCCCAGCTAAAATTGCTTTCCGTTCTATAGTGACTCTCCAAAACTAAAAGCCTAAATGCTTGCGGGTCAATTCCCCTAGTCTCTATATCGCGCAAAGTATAGAAATTGCCAAGACTTTTGCTCATTTTTGCACCATCAACTAACAGGTGATTATTGTGGAAAAAATAATTTGAAAGCCCCTTACTGCCACTACCCCTTGTCTGAGCAATTTCATTTTCATGGTGTGGGAATTTTAAATCAATTCCACCAGTATGTATATCAAAAGGAACGCCAAGAAGCTTTTCGCTCATAGCAGAACATTCAATATGCCAGCCAGGACGCCCTGGCATAACTATTTTTTCACCATTTACATCAAATTCCGCTTTCCACGACGGCTCACCAGGTGTAGCTGCCTTCCAAAGTGCAAAATCAGATACATTTTCTTTGTCATATTCGTCATTTGCAATTCTGCTTTGAGTTTTTGATATTTCAACCTTTTGCAAATATCCATAAACATTGCCAGTTTCTTGATAAGCTTTGATTGAAAAATAAATTCCGTCATCTGCAATGTAGCCAATTCCTTTATCAATTAGCTTTTGTGTAAGTTCAACCATCTCGTCTATGGTCTCTACTGCAGATATAAAAGTTATGCTTTCGACATCGTTTTTAGTAGCAACTAAATCGTTTTTAAATATTTTTGTGTATTTGTCCGTTAGCTTTTTTAATGCAGTTTGTGGATCGTCGTCAGGGTAATCTTTTTTGCTGTCCCTTATAGTTTTGTCGTCTACATCAGTAATGTTCATAACGTGAAATACTTCATATCCATTGGAAGTTAACGCCCTGTGAAGCACGTCGGCATATATAAAAGCTGATAAATTTCCAATGTGTAGACTGTTATATACAGTAGGACCACAACTATAGAGGCCAACTTTTCCCTCATTTAGCGGTTTAAAATCCTCAATTTTATTGTGTAGACTGTTAAATATTTTCATCTTTGGTCTCCTGATAATAAATCTAGTAATTCATTTGCTTTTTTTATAACGTCCGCATGGACATCTTCAAGTTTTCGCCCATTTGTTATCTTAAAACCAGATGCATATGGGTGCCCACCACCACCAAAAGCAGACGCTAAGTCA
>JAGONL010000049.1 GCA_017993025.1 Candidatus Saccharimonadota bacterium | reverse complement strand
GCGTTTTCGCTGATAATCTTTTCAAAGTGTAATCTACCTCTGTTGCGCAGTTCTTCTCGAAATTCATCATTAAAAATATGCTCAACATCAGACTTAGCTTGGTCTGAAAAATCCTCTAGCGTGTTTTTAGCTTTAGGTTTGCCGGAAGACTCTGGTTTATAGACAAACCAAATAACGACACCGCTCAACCCGGCTATCACAATTAGTACGGCTAATAATACTCCTAAAGTCACTTTATTTGTGTTATAGCGCTCCCACCGCTTATGCTTATAATCTTAGTAACAAATATACCCCAAAAATGCCCAAGAGTAAAATGATAATACTAGTAAATATGACTTGCATTAAGCTTTTTGTGATTGATTTTTTAGTGAGAGGGTTGCGACCAATAGAAATTAGCCCATTTCTTACACCAGAATAAAGCAGTATAGAGGACACAGCAGTCGAGGCTAACAGTAAAGCTAGACTAATATATATCCTAATTGGATTTATGGGTGATTTTTGAGCTATTGTCTCTGCTACTTTTTGTAAAAACCCCGGCAAATTAGCTTCTGTTGGCTTCAGAAGCGGATTGCCAGACACACCAATGTCTACCTGAATACGCGCAATTGAAACCTTTTTCTGCTCTCCACCATCTTCGATATTTGTAGTGCTTAGCACTCCTGTTTCGCCATCAAAACCAGAAATGGCTTTTCCGATGATGTAGGGCTCAAACTCTTTGGCCTTCATTCCAATTCCGGCAACTCTGGAAACTGCGATAAAATCACCCACTTGTACAGCCCCATTTTCGTTACTCACAAACACCTCAAAACGGCCTTTTGTAGCCACGAATATCTTTTCTTCTTCGCTTGAGAGAGTAAAAGGCGCATCATTCTGACTAACCACCACACCATGCATACGCTCGTCGTTATCCAGAGAAGTTGGTTCTACTTTTTTGGCGTTATCAAGAACCAGAGACACAATCGTAGCTCTTTGAATAGCAGAATCGCTACCGTAGCCTTGGGTTATAGTCTGTGCGTTCGCTGGTACAGTTGTACTTATAAATACCAGCGCTAGGAGTCCCACCGCTGACAACATTCGTTTTATCGATAATTTGTCTTTAAATTTTTGAAGCATTAGTATTTAAATTATTCCTGAAGTGTAGTATAACGCTTTTGCTTAAGGGACGCTATAGAAAGATGTAATATTTAGAGCCTACTATTTAAAACCTCAGGCTTTTATAGCGGTTTCAAGAGCTTGCAATGTCCGGTCTATTTCCTGCTTGGTAGTTTCGCGTCCTAAAGAAAATCTTAATGAAGAACGCGCATCTTCCTCGCTAACTCCCATGGCCTTTAGTACATGCGAAGGTTCTTCGCTACTGGCACTGCAAGCAGAACCCATTGACGCGTATATTCCTTGAGAATCTAGTGAAAATAACATCCTCTCGTTGTCTGCACCCTTAAAAGTAGCATGAACATTGTTAGGCAGTCGAAGCTTTTGGTGGCCGTTTATAATCGCCCCAAACCTACTCTCAAGCTCGTGTGCGAAGTACTTTGCCAGCTCTGTTATGTTACGGCTAGAATCTTGCTTGTTTCTCATAATTAGTTCAAGAGATTTAGCAAAGCCAACGCATGCTGAAATATTCTCAGTACCACTTCTATAGCCGTTTTCCTGCCCACCGCCAAGTATCTGAGGCGCAATCAAAACTCCGGCGCGCATATACAAAATCCCGGACTGTTTTGGGCCATAAATTTTCCCACCGTTCAGCGTCATCATATCAACATCAAGTCGCGCTACATTAATTTCAAGATATTGTGGTGCCTGACAGGCGTCGGTATGCAAATACAACGGCGTCTTAACACTACGTACTTTGCGATTTTTTCGTATCATATCAATAATCTGAGCAATCTCGCGTATAGGCTGAACTGTGCCTACCTCGTTATTTGCATACATGACAGACACCAACACTGTTTTATCAGTGATTAGCTTTTCAAGCTTCTGTAAATCAATAAGCCCCTTTTCGCTCACTGGCGCAACACTGTGTTTATAGTTCCCAGCTGGTTTTAGCACTGCGTCGTGTTCAACAGCACTGACAATCAATTCATGGCCTGGATATTTATCCATAACGCCCTTTATAGCCAGGTTAGCGGATTCTGTACCACCGGCAGTAAAAATAATTTCACTTGGGCGTGCTCCAATAGTTCTTGACACGGACGCACGAGCTGTTTCTAGTGCTAATTTAGTATCTCTAGCCCCTTTGTATAACGCCGAAGGGTTATAAAAATTATCGCTAAAAAACGGCATCATTTCGTCCAATACGCGAGGGTCCAGCGGTGTACCCGCGCAAGTATCAAGATAAACTGGTTTCATGCGTTTATTGTAACCTATTAATTTAGGCTACTGCTGGCTCTTTAAAGTCTTGGTATAGCTCCGCTTTGATTGTTGAATAATACTTTTCAGCGGCGTGTTTAAAGTTTTTGAATTCTTCACGGCTTAATCTGTAATATGCTCCGCCGTTTTGAGATTTTAGTACCTCGTTTGGCCTAATTATGTAGCGGGTTGTCAACTGGTGCGTTTGTCCGTTTTCGTCAATCCATTCTTCGTACCAAATCCAAGTACTCCTATCAAGACAGAAAAAGTCACGCTTAACGCCTGCAGGTATAGGACCAAAAATATCTTTAGTCACAGAAGCCTCAAGTCTAATTACGTCTTGAGTAATCTGTTGTCTGCGGTCGTGTTCATTTGTCCTTTTGAAGAATTGTGTAAAAATATTCATAACTAAGCCTTTCTTTAGGCAGCGTTCTGGTGATTTTTATATGCACTATCTATTGATTCTTGTGCCTTTATTAACAAAGCTTTTTGTTTCTGAGCTTCGGTAAAGTCAATAACTCTTGCACCTTCGGTATCTATTGGTTGTGCGGTCTCTGCTTCTGCGTCGATTACTTCTTCTGGTTTGTCTTGAGCCGTATCTTGTCGAAGTTCTTCAACTTGTCGAAGAATCGCTTCAGTATTAACTGGCGCTCTCAAGCCACCTAAATGGTCACCATAAGTCATGTCTATTAGTTCCTCGCCCACACCGTCTGCTATTTCAACGCCTGTAGCAACAGCAACAACATTGGTTCTCTCAGCCCATCCGGCTCCTACGCTCTCTCTAGCCGCTGAATCTTGCTCATAGCTTTTCATTGCACGGAGATCTGAAACTGAACCAAAAACAGCATATACGTGGCCTTCGACTGGTCCATGATACTTTTCAGAATCAAAAACACCACCGTTTGGTGACGTGCTTAATTCTAAACGATTCATTAAATCCTCAAACACTATATCTCTCCTAACTTATGCTAAACAGTTTGCGGGCATTTGCAGATGTCTCTTTTGCTAATTCTTCAAGATTTTCATCTCGAAGCTCGCTTAAAAAATCTGCCGTTGCACGAATATGCTTAGGCTTACACATTGTACCACGAAAAGGTGCTGGTGTCAAGAAAGGTGCGTCTGTTTCTAAAAGTAGACTACCCCTTGGAACCTTTTTAGCTGCAGCAAGCTGGTGCGCTTGCTTCGTGAACGTCATTATACCATTTAATCCAACATAAAGTCCACGCAGAAGAACGCCCCTTAACTCCTGTGGACCGGCAGAAAAACTATGTACTACACCTCTGATATTTTTATGCTTATCGAGTATTTCAAAAAAGTCTTTAAAAGCCAGCCCAAGAGTATTAATATCCTGTTCTTTCGGGTCGCGGATATGAAAAATAATTGGTAAATCGTGTTTTTTGGCAATTTCTATGTGTTTTTCAAGAAGTTTTTTCTGTTTTTCACGAACTTTTTCGTCGCTGTGGTAGTAATAATCAAGCCCGCATTCGCCGATTGCCACGATTTTGGGCATATTCTCTGGAATTAATTTATCCATGACATCAATTTCAGCCATTAGTTTGTCCAGGGGTTGAGTAGCGACCTCGTGCGGATGGATTGCGAGCGAACAGTAACAGCCAACCCTGCTTTTCGCAAAACTAATAGCCGATAAACTGCTAGCTAAATCCGTACCTACACAAATCAGCGTGCCTACTCCATCACTCTTAGCTTCAGAAATTATCTCATCTACAGATTGGTCATACTTGCTTGAAAATTCAGGGTCATGAATATGACAATGAGTATCTATTAATTCAATTTTTGACATAGGTATTACTCCTCGGTTTTAGGAAACAGCGTTCCATCAAGTGGGCGAATAATTCCCTCGGCGAACACTTTAGATATTTTCATAGCTGTTTCTGGCATAAATGGCACTAAAAGTTCGGCAATTTCAAGCAACGAACTACAAAGATAGGCCAAAACTTCCTGCAAATGCTCTGCGTCGTTCTCTTTGGCCACTTCCCAAGGCTTTTCTTCTTCAATGTACTGGTTAAGACCCCTTACCTGCTCCCAGACTTCTTCTAGAGCTCTGTCAAACTTACAAAGTGCGATTGATTCGTGATAACTATTAGAATCATGTTCTGCTGGCGGAATATCGCCAATTACACCTGATTGGTACTTAATAACCATTGCCGATACTCGGGATACAGCATTGCCAAGCTCGTTAGCCAGTTCGTTATTATATACATCCTCGTATTTTTCAACAGAAAAGTCCCCGTCGTCATAGCTGGATATATGTCTTGCCAAAAAGTAGCGAAAAGCGTCAAGCCCATGAGTTTCTATAACCTCTATTGGGTCTACCACGTTTCCCAGGGTTTTGCTCATCTTCTGCCCTCCAGAACTAACATGCCCGTGAGCATAGATAACTTTTGGTAGTGGTAATCCTAAACCCAGTAACATTGCTGGCCAAATAGCGGCGTGGAACCGCAAAATATCTTTGCCGATAACCTGCACATCAGCTGGCCAATAGGTAGCAAAATCTTTTAAGTCCGGATAGCCAAGCACTGTGATGTAGTTCATCAAAGCCTCAAACCAAACATACATGACTTGAGTTTTGTCGTGCGGAACGGGTATACCCCAGGCAATTTTGCTAGCTGGGCGTGAAATACTAATGTCTGTTAGGCCGTCTTTTATTAGATTCAATATCTCTTTGGCTCTAAATTCTGGAATTATCTGCATTGAGTTGGACTCTATGGCCTTTTTCACTTGCTCGGAAAACGCACTAAGTTTAAAGAAGTAATTTTCTTCCTCTAATTTGTCATAAGGGCGGTTATGCACTGGGCAAGTGCCGTTTGTGTCCTTAACGTGGCTGTCCGTTTTGTATTCTTCACAACCCACGCAGTACCATCCGGCATAGTTGCCTTTGTATATGTAGGGGCTTAAGTTTTCCCAGATTAAACTAGCTCTTTTTTCATGTTCGTGGTTGGTTGTTCTAATAAAATAGTCATTGCTAATGCCTGCAAGTTTTGCAAACTCAACCCATAGCGGAACAATCTTGTCGGTGTATTCCTGTGGGGTTACGTTATTCTCAACAGCTTTTTCAGCAATTTTAGCGCCGTGCTCGTCCGTACCGATACTAAATCTTACATCGTCGCCTTGCTGTCTGTGATAGCGCGCCAAAATGTCGGCGTACAAAAAATCCATAGCGTGCCCAATATGGGGCTTGGCGTTAACATACGGAATAGCTGTGCACACGTAGAATTTAGTCATAACTAACAGTATACAGTCTTTAGTTTACAGTTTACAGATTTATTTCTTGCAATTGTCATTAGAAACTTTTTTTGGAATGTCTGCGAAACCATAAATCATCAAATTATTTAAATATTAAAGGCAATTATTTAGCTTCATTATTTTTATTATTTCGTATCTTCATATACGAGTAGCCGAAATACACAACAAAGAGAGGTAATAGTAGAAAAGCGACATAGCCAGCGTATTGGGATACTCGTGGGACGAATTCACATGGTCCAACGCTATCGTTGAAGGCACATTCTGGATGAGCTCCGCCAAAAATTAAAAACTCAGCAATTAAAGATAAGCCGATAATAAAA
>JAGONL010000048.1 GCA_017993025.1 Candidatus Saccharimonadota bacterium | reverse complement strand
GTTTGTAGCTGTACTAGTTGCTCGTATAATAAGCTTAGCTTGAATTCTGGCGCTTTATCCCTATACTTGAATGCAGAAAGCAGATAAAACCTAGCAAAAATGCAACAAATTAAGGTTACTAAACAAGAAAAGAGTGCTCTAGCAATAGCTACTGCAATTGCTATTGTCTTTGGTGCGTATTTTTTAAGCACTTTTTTTATCCTTATTGTTCTAGCGGGTATCCTAGCTTTCCTGTTTAACCCACTCTACCAAAAACTTTGCAAAAAAATGAGTCCCAGTTCAGCATCAGCACTAGTATTGATTATTAGTATATTGATGGTTGTTGGTCCGCTTATTTTAATTATATTTTTTGCCGCGGCTCAGATTAGTAATAACATTAGTTCGCTTGCTAATACTTTTACCGGTTCTGGCCTGACTGAAATGGGTGATAATTTTATTGCATTTGTTAATAATTTTCTCGGAAACATACCTTTTGTAGACTTTACCCTAACAGAACAAGCAATTCTGGACGCTGTTAAAAATATTTCTCAAACAGCCGGTACGTATTTGCTTGGTGTTGCTAGTAGTATTGCGACAAGCCTTTTTGGCTTAGTCACATCAAGCATAATATATATGTATGTTTTTGTATCACTCCTTAAAAATAGCGATACATTAATTACCGTATTCAGGAAGCTTAATCCACTTGGTGATCAAATTTCTAACCTATATTTGGAAAAGATAGGTGCAATGATTCAGGGAACAGTTAGAGGTCAGTTTATTATAGCGGTAGTTCAAGGATTTCTTGGCGCAGTTACATTTGCGCTTGTCGGCTATCCTCAGTTCTTCTTTATAATTTTTGTGTTGTTTTCAATCATGTCGATTATTCCACTCGGGGCTGGAATATTAGCAATACCGATTGCAGGCATCATGATTTTATTTGGTCAGCTTTGGCAAGGTTTAGCAATTATTGGAGAGCATGTTTTGATTAATTCAAATGTTGACAATATTCTACGGCCAATACTAGTTCCAAAAAAGGCTCGTCTGGATGCAGCATTAATGCTGTTGTCGGTCTTCGCTGGTATAAGGTTTTTTGGATTTCTCGGGATAGTTATAGGCCCAACAATAGTAATTATTATAGTCACAACAATACGAGTTTATCTTGATGTATACGAAGACTATCGCACAACTAGCGACGAGCCTAGTGCTGTTAAAAAATCAAAACTGTGGTTTTTGAACAAAAAGACTAAATAAACTTTAGTGCTGTAAAGATTTAACTTCTGCGTCTAGCTCGTTTTGGTATTTAACCATTTTCATAGTCACGTAGTTAATTAGTGCGTTCATGCCAAGTGCAAGGAGTAGGTACATAATAATTGCAAACAGTGCCGATGCGCTAAAATATCCAGTGTCTGAAACAGAACGTACTGGGAATATTCCTCTAAAAGGTGTTAGGAATATTGCAGCTGTATCGTAAACAAATTTAACAAAAGGAGTTGACTGATTAGCGCTAAAAAGTAGTAGGAAAAAACCCACAGACAAGAAAGAAGCAGCGACGAGCGCGTATCCATATACAAAATATGTTAGAGCCCTAGCGCCTTTAATAAATAGTAGTGTTGTGTCACTGTTAGTGTCGCCTTTTTTAGTAGCCATATATTTCCTCTTAAAGTTAGTGTTAGTAAATCTTATAAACCAAGAATCTGTTTCTTCTTCGCATCAAACTCTTCTTGCGTAAGTAGACCTTTGTCCTTCAAAGCACCTAATTTTTCTAGTTGCACATACATGTCGTCATTGTTTGATGCTGGCGCTGGAGCCGGTTGCTGTACAGCTGGCTTTTGTTGATTTGCTACTGCCTGTCTTTTATTTGAACGTGACGTTGCAATTGCAGCCCCAGCCAACATACTTCTTCGATTTCTTCTACCTAGTGGCATATCTTACTCCTTCTATTTTTTATTATTATAATCTATTTCTAGCATATATTCGACGAATCTAATTTAATACAATATATAGGTTGTCTTTTTTTACTTCTGGCGCAAATCAACATCTTTATCACTTATTATTTTTTTAAACAAAAACAATGGCAAGACAACGTTTGCGATTACTGAAAATATCCAGATAATTAATGTTGCAACAGCCCAAGTAGATAACCCTTCTATTCTAATGCCGTTAGTGAACGCCTTTGTTAATATAAGCCCTATAAATGTAGTTACAAGTGCAATGCCTCCCATTAAATATGGTGCGTTTTTAAATGCAACTTTAGTTATAAATGGCCCGAGTATTACTGTCACAAGCGTAAAGAAAAGAGCTGCTACAATAAACGATGCTCCGTTCAAATAAAATCTATCTAATAAAATCGAGGCAACAAGCAAACCGATTGCATTTGCAAAAACAGTTAAAAGTAACGTTGCAAAAAAACGTAGCATTATCAACTCTCCTTAACAATAGTTTACGCTTTCTTAAAACTAACTACAATAACTCAATATAACTGTATCCAAACAACTCTAAAAATTGTTAGCTACCAAAAGTAAAGGCGTTTATAGTCACTCCTGAAGGGAAGGTTAAAGTTAGTTTTTTATTTTTTTGGAACTTCTCCAATTTGACTACTTTGTATAAACGGGCACTATCTATAGCTATATACCCATCTAAGTCTACATCAGCCCCTCCAGCCGAATTTTGCCCTTCGACAGAAACACCAACTTTAGATTCATGTTTGCCACTCATTACTAAATAAACTTCTTTACCAGAAAAGTTTATGTTGAGAGTGCTATTATTGTCCAAACTTTGACTTGATTTTTCATTGATTTGCCAGTTTCCGCCAAGTGACCATTCGTGTTCACCAAGCGTGCTAATTAATTCGTAATCAACCGGAGAATCTGGCGAAAATTGGTCGGCATTTGCAAGACGTTCCGCTCTGTTGTAGCCTAAATAGGTCTCGGGCGTCTGGCCGTTTTCTGCGCTATTACTAATTTGTTCTAATTCCAGTTTATCAGTAACTTTTTGCCCGCTTTCTTCAAGTAACTCTTGTATGATTTTCTCGGTTTCTGTGTATTCGCCTTCGCCAAAATGGGTATATCGAACAATGCCGTCTTTATCAATCAAATATTTTGCTGGCCAGAAACGATTTCTATAGGCGTTCCATGTAGAAAAATCATTATCAAGTGCCACTGGGTAGGATATTTTTGCTTTTTCTGAAGCTTCTTCGACGTTTTTTGTTACTTTCTCAAATGCAAATTCTGGTGCATGCACGCCTATAATAACAAAGTCCTCATTACTATATTTTTCATACCAGGCATTTAAATAAGGTTGCGTGCGGATACAGTTAATACAAGAATATGTCCAGAAATCGATAAGTACTACCTTACCCTTTAATTCAGCAAGTGTTAGGGGCTCACTATTTATCCAATCGGCTATTCCTACGAGCTCTGGGGCGCTGTACAGTGGATCAACATTGTAGCTTTTTTTATCAGAAGAGTTTTCTATTGATTCATTTTTTGGTTTGTCTTCTTCTGGCACGAGTTTTTGCTCAAGTTCTATCAAGTTCAGAAAATCTTTTTCAACAAAGTAGGTTTGAATTTTTTTATCGTATCCGGTTATTACAAGAAAACCAACTAAGATAAACAGTATTGCAATAATCCTTTGGAGCCAACCTTTTGGATTACTAGCCCAGGTAATTTTTTGAAGTATCTTTTTACCAAGTAGAGCAATTGCAAGTAATGACACAGCAACACCAAGACAATATATTATTAGGTAGAATAAGCCTGTAATAGTGCTTAAAGGCAAAACAGTAGCAATCACCCATGTGTATGTTGGGCTACAGCTACTAAATATTGGTCCCAGTGCGGCACCAGTTAGAATTGCTGATATTGTACGGTTTTTGCTTTTAAAAGCTCCGCCTAGCAAGCTTTGAGACCTATGCTCCATACCAGTTTTAACCATGATTTTTGCCCACAAATCTGGGAAGAGCATAAAGATTCCAAGTACTATTACCAATAAGCCTGAAGCTATTGTCCAAACTTTAGGGTCTACACCTATTAGCACGGTAGACGCTTTGAGAAGTATCGTGAAAAGAATAAGAGAAGCAACTAAACTCGCTGTGATAATGTAGGGGCGTTTTCTGTCTTTGTCGTTTTGGTCAAAACTACCACCTAAAATTATCGGTAGAAGTGGTAGAACGCAGGGTGCAAGAACCGTAAGAAGCCCTGCCACGAATGAAAGAAGCGCAGTAAGTAGCATTAATCTATACCCTAAAGCTCTACAGCTTCAAGTGCTTTTGATAGTGAAGAAGCAGACCACTGCTTTGTCTCGTTGCCGTTTTCGTCAACTTGCACAAAAGTATATTGCGTAGTTACCCCGTATTTTTGTCTTAGTTCTGTGTTACTGTCAAAATCCGTTTTTATTAAAGTAACACCAGCGGGAAGTTTAGTAATGTCGTTATTTATTTCTTTTTCTATTGCTTGGCATATTGGGCACCAGCTAGCATGAAAGAAATAAACCTTCTTTGTGTCAGAATAAGCACCCTGGTCGCCGTTGTAATCAGCTAGAGTTACGTAGACGCCTTGTTTGCTCATGACATCTTCTTTGCTCATAGAGTCGCTCTCAGTTGCAGTTTTTTCTTTTTCCATCGCTGTAGATTCTTCTTTTTCCATCATGGCTTCATCTTCAGCCTTTTTCTCCATGGCCATTTTTTCTTGATTATCTTTATCATTCTGATTGCTGTAATAGGCAAACGCGCCTCCGCCAATTAGTAGTAATGCAACTATGATGCCTATTACTACAAGTGCTTTTTTATTCATTTACCCTCACTTATTTAAAATTACTATAGTAGTTTCAAGTATAAGTTGGTTTTATTACAATGTCAAGTTGACTTAACATCATTATTCAGCATCTTTGGTGCGTTGAACAATTACTTTTGTTGCAATCATGGCAAGCAGAGCAATAGGAATTGCTGGGTCAATCCTGTGTTCAAAACTTTGAATAATCAATGCACCAATCAGTACTAGTGCGCCAACAAAATAAGCAGAACGGCTAGCCAGAGCCTGATTTTGCATTTCGCGTTCATCTTCTGGTTGTTCTCGCCAAAGCAGTACTAAAAATGTGGAAATTAGGCCAAGCACTATCGCAAGAATCAACATCTGTAAACTTGACGGCATAACAAATGTTTTGGGTGCGATTGCCAACATCGCAATGGTTGCAAGTCCAAGTAGCAGAACGATGTCTAGTAGTTGTTTATATTTTTTCATAGCTAAAGATTTCCTCCACCTTACTATCTAGTATAACTGCAATTTTAAGCGCAAGTAGTACACTGGGGACATAATTGCCCTTTTCTATTGCTATTATTGTTTGGCGCGTTGCCTGAACTCTTTCAGCCAGCTCATCCTGGGTAATCTTAAGAGCAGTACGCGCTTTACGTACTGTATTTACCACAGTGTGTTCTTTATCTCGTATAAACATAATTTGTCTAGTTAACTTAACATATTATATCACAAAGTAATTTTTTATATTTAAATATTCTAGAGTCAAGGTAATTAAAATATATAGTCTCGAAGCGTTATAAAGTACGGTGTGTGCATCCGGCCCAGCAACATGGTCTGCGCATTCCAGAGTTTAGTTTTGATTTGCCTACGGCTATACGGCGCTCGCGAGTTTCTTGCTTCTTAGCAGATGTTACCCAGCATATCCATTCATTACGGGCAAGGGGTGTAATATCTTGCCACATTGCCAGCATATTATTATCTGCTAGTATGGCTTTTCGTAAATCATTAGGCAATTTATGGACCGTACCTTCAAAAATTTCTTTTTTCGCTGTATTAAACATATCTATATTCTACATTAAGTTTTTAGAACTAAAATAGCCTCACTTTATGGAGGACGCTCGAACTATTTTAGAATGTAGTTCTGCATATTATCATTAGGGTCAACATAGCATTGTTTATTATGCACTTCTCCAGGGCAATAACCACACTCTGGGCTTTGGGCTTGGCAAACATCTCCTGAGCCTCCATAATGTATATAAT
>JAGONL010000006.1 GCA_017993025.1 Candidatus Saccharimonadota bacterium | reverse complement strand
TCCCTGGTAACAGTCAGCCCATAGACAATGGTGGCGAAGTAACTGGCAGAAACATTGGCTCAGAAGCAGACAGACTTCTATCCGGCACAGAGACTATAACGCATGAAAGTGGCCACGACCACTATTTTACGTCTTACGCTTCATTTGCGAAAGAAGATGGAAGCGTCGTGTTAGTTAGGCGACTATCCTACAATGACCCCGATAGCCATTCTGTGGATGAGGAAGAAATAGAGGAAGATAATGACGAGTCCCGTTTTGATACTTATAGCATCTATACATTTGATTCTAGTATTAGTAATACACCTGTATCCAGCTACAGTTTAGATATTGAAGGCGATAACCGCACAGTTACTCTAGAAGGAGATCTGCAACAAGAATTTGCAGATAATGAACAGGGTGCCACAAATGCAGTTCTTGACCAGCTGGCATTTTTGGGTGAGGGACAAAAAATAACCGATCCTAGAACTATTACCGGAGTTCAAGAATTTGTAGATAAGCTAGAAGTAGACAGCACTCTTTCTGATAAATCCATTTGGCATGAAAGTGTTGCCAATAATCCAGAATTGATTGAAGCAATAATTTCTGCCAGAACTTCGGTTGAAGAGGTTATGACTCAGATTGAGGCCTCTTTAAAAGAAAGTTCAAAAGTAATATTCAAAGTTGGCGAAGAAACATGGTATTTTCGGTTTGTCCCAGATATTGACACAATTGGCCAACCAGAAAAACCAATGACAGTCAGTTTAAGCAAGCAGACTATTACAAAATCTGAAGTGCCGGTTTTGCACGCCAAGCCTAAAAGTGATTCACGAATAGGGATTAAAAAAGAATTAAAAATTATTATTGGCAATGACGGTTTTGTAACTGTCGAAAATGACGAATATGCAGTTACTCCAGATGGCAAAAAAGCCGAGACTTTGGAGCAGAAAAATCTTCGTGATGATGCTATAAAACAAGGTGGCTCAGCGTTAGTGAGTTTTTTTCTGAGCGAACCTGTGGTCGTAGACACAAGACACAGTAAACCAGGAAATCTAGATGACGTTAATCGATTTATAAGTGATTTAGAAGAACTAAAAAAGCTAATAGAACCTGAAAATAGTGACGCCGAAGTACTACCCTTCAAGCGCGTTGAATAAGAGTAGTATACTCGACATTATTTATTAAATTATATAGACATATTTATATATTATGTCTGCTTGTGCAATGCTTTAGTAAAGTGAAGAATATGTATTATGGCAACTATCGTATAATGAGTAAGAATATGGACACAATTACAAGCTTAATACAAAAAACTATCAAAGATATCTTTGATTTGGATGAAACCCCGTTAGTAACTGTCCCAGATGAGAAGTTTGGTGATTTTGCTTGCAACATTGCCATGCATCTGACTACGAAACTTGGGCGTAACCCTAGAGACATAGCAGAGCAGATTGCTGAAAAACTGCGCGAAAGTGAAGAAGTAGCGGAGGTTTCAGTAGCGGGACCTGGGTTTATTAATATAAAAATGTCAGATAAGTTTTTGCTTGAGCAATTAGACAACACACCAGCACAAACTTGGGCGGGCAAGGTAGTAGTATGTGAATATTCAGACCCAAACCCGTTTAAAGTCTTGCATGCGGGGCATCTGTATACCAGTATCGTGGGGCACACAATTGCTAATTTATTTGAAAACGCCGGCGCTCAGGTCCACAGAGTAAATTTTGGCGGTGACGTTGGTTTGCACGTAGGCAAAACAATGTGGGCAATATTGCAAGATTTGGGTGGTGAGGATAACGCTAAGTTAGCTGAAATACCTGAGGTAGAGCGCTCTGAATGGATGGCCAGCTGTTACGTTAAAGGCACGCAAGCTTATGAAGAAAACGAACAGGCTAAAGACGAAATTATCGCTCTGAACAAAAAGGTTTACGAAATCGTTAATACGAATGACCAAGAATCTGCTTTTGCGCAAATTTATTGGACAACGCGGGGATGGAGCTATGATTATTTTGACAATTTCTATGCACGTATTGGTACGCCTTTTGAGAAATACTACCCAGAAAGTAGTGTGGCAGAACTAGGACTTTCGACGGTTAAAGAACAGCTGAAAAACGGAGTGTACACCGAGTCAGACGGTGCAGTAGTATTTGAAGGCGAAAAGTTTGGTTTGCACACTAGAGTGTTCATTAACAGTGAAGGTCTACCAACCTATGAGGCAAAAGATGTGGGGCTAATACTCACCAAAAAAGCTGACTACAGTTTTGACCATTCGGTTGTGATTACTGGCAACGAACAACTTCAATATATGTCCGTAGTGCTGAAATCCGTAGAACAATTCGCGCCTGAACTAGTAAATGCCACAACCCACTTAACCCACGGAATCGTTAAGCTTGCTGGTGGAGTAAAAATGAGTTCAAGACTAGGTAATTTTTTGCGCGCTACCGATGTTCTAGACAGCGCTAAACAGGCTAATTTAGAAGCTACCGGTAAGGACGACGAGCCGACTTCGCTAGGCGCAATCAAATATTCATTTTTGAAGAACCGTATGGGCGGGGATATAATCTACGACCCACTTGAATCTGTTAGCATTCACGGTAATTCCGGTCCATATTTGCAGTATGCACATGCACGCGCCAAAAGTATTTTGGCAAAGGGAGAAGGGAGAAGAGAGAAGAGAGAAGTTGACGCACTTGAAGCGGGTGAGAGGACTTTGGTTCGGAAACTTGGTGAGTATACGGATGTGGTTAACAAAGCTGTGGAAGAACTTGCTCCGCACGTTGTCTGTACATACTTGTATGAACTTGCTCAAGAATTTAACCGATTTTATGAACAAAATAGGGTAGTAGGTGACGCACGTGAGCAAATTCGTCTTAATCTAGTGTCCGTATACGCAGACACGCTTAAAAAAGGCCTAAACCTCCTAGGAATCCATGCCCCAGAGAAGATGTAGCACAAAACACTTGTGCTTATGCAACTACACTGGCACAATAAGAGCTATATTTAACGTGGGAAAATAAATGTCACAACCAAGCAATGTATTACTAATTTATCCGCATCAATTATATCCAGTCGATGTTTTGCCAAAGGATTTGACTCAAGTTTTTGTTATTGAAGACCCGTTGATGTTCGGACGAGACCCGCAGTACCCATTATTTTTGCATAAACAAAAATTAGTTCTGCACCGAGCAACCATGCGACGTTATATTGAAGAAGTTTTGTGGCCAGCCGGTTATGAGGTGGAGTACATAGAATTTCATCATATGAACGAGACAGGGGACATAGTTAATAAGCTGAGTGGTGTAGAGCGGGTAGAGTATTTTGACCCAACTGATGATGTTCTTGGACGGCGACTTACTGAAGCACTGACCGGTCTAGTGTCTAAGCCAGAAATTAGAAAGATAGAATCGCCAAATTTCTACCTGACACACGACGAATCCAAGAGTTTTTTTGCTAAAAAAGACAAAGCAAACTTTACGGAGTTTTATCAGTGGCAAAGAGAGCGGTTTAACATTCTTATAAACCAAGAAACCTATATGCCTTTAGGCGGAAAGCTAAGTTTTGATACAGACAACCGCAAAAGATTGCCAAAGGACCACGTACTACCTAGCTTTCAGGTTTTTGGCTCAAATAAATATGTTGACGAAGCTAAAGAATACGTAGCGCATCATTTCCCGGACAACCCAGGAACTACAGACGATTTCCCGTGGCCTACTAACCATGAAGAAGCTGTTCAATGGCTGGATGAGTTTGTGGAAACACGGCTTGATGATTTTGGTCCGTTTGAGGATGCTATAGATGGGAAAGCACCATGGGTATATCACAGCGCATTGTCGCCAGTAATTAATATTGGTCTACTAAGCCCAATGCAGGTTGTAGATACTGCAGTTAAGCGTCATGAACAAAGAGAAGTGCCTATGGCAAGTTTAGAGGGCTTTGTACGGCAAGTTCTGGGCTGGCGTGAGTATATGCGTGCAATATATGTTGATAGGCACGTGCAACTTCGTACCACAAATACTTTTAATCACCAGCGACACCTGACAAATGACTGGTACTATGGCACCACCGGAATACCGCCAGTTGATGATGTAATTAAAAAGACACTTGCTCGAGGCTACGCGCACCATATTGAAAGACTGATGGTTGTTGGCAATATGATGTTTTTGTCGGAGATTAACCCGGACGAGGTATATAGATGGTTTATGGAAATGTATGTCGACGCTTACGACTGGGTAATGGTGCCAAATGTTTACGGCATGAGCCAGTACGCTGACGGTGGCAGTATTACAACCAAACCATATGTTTCTAGTAGTAACTACATCTTAAGCATGAGTCATTATGAAAAGGGTGAATGGTGTGATGTCTGGGATGGACTTTACTGGACCTTTATTGAGAAAAATAAGGAACAGTTTGCTAAAAATCCGCGTATGCGCATGATGGTTTCTCAGCTTGACAGAATAGCGGATAACCGAAAACGAATTATTAGCTATCGGGCTGAGGATTTTTTGCGCGAGAAGACGGGCGAATAACTGATAACTGAAAAATTCTAAATTATAAGCACTAATCCGCCAGCTGGCGGACTAAAAAAATCATAAATACTAAATCTTAAAGTAGCCCAACCATATACCGGTCCCTCTTCAATCCTCGGTCCTCAATCTTCTATCCTTTGAAGCGACCCTGCTATCTGATACTTGCCACATCTCTGCTACATGAAAAATGCTACATGCAAAATAGCAGATTATATCTGCCGTGGGTGTATTCTTGAAGTATGTTAAAAACAGCACACAACCACATTAAAAGTACAGGTAAAAAGTTAGGTCTATCGCAAAAACAAATCGATAAACTTCTAGCAGTAGAGGCAGAGCATGAGTTTGAAATTGTCTTAAAAAACGGCAAAAAATTTAAAGCTTTTCGGATGCAACATTCTAGCGCGCGCGGACCATACAAGGGCGGTATTAGATTTCACGAACACGTTAATCATGATGAGGTACAAGCTCTTGCGACACTTATGAGTTTTAAAACGGCGGCCGTTAATATCCCATTGGGCGGGGGTAAAGGTGGCGTAGCAGTTGATGCAGGCTCAATTACTAATGAAGAACACGAGGAGATTGCTCGCGAGTTTGTGCGAAACCTAGTAGATCATATTGGTCCACAAAAAGACGTTCCAGGGCCTGACGTTGGTACAAACGCCTACACGATGGACTGGATGGCTGATGAGTACATGAAACTAACTGGTGACACGACAAAAGCGGCCACAACTGGGAAAAACTTGAATTTTGGCGGCAGTGAAGGTCGAGAAGAAGCGACAGGTAGAGGTGGCGTAATAGTGTTACGCACACTTAGAGAATTACAAGGTCTTTCAAACAAGCCGCTGACGTACTGCGTACAAGGATATGGCAATGTTGGTACATTTTTTGCAGAGATTGCAGAGTCTGAGCACCCAAACTGGAAACTTGTTGCCGCAACAGATTCTAAAGGCGGTGTTTATGACGAAGAAGGTTTCTCAGCAAAAGAACTTATACGATGGAAGAAAGAGGGCAAAAAACTTTCTGATTTTGAGAGAGGTAAAAAGATAACCAATGATGACCTTATTAGTCTTGAAGTTGACGTACTAATATTAGCAGCGTTAGGTGGTGCAGTAACAGACGACAATCAGGCAAAGGTAAAAGCGAAATATATTTTAGAATTAGCGAACGGACCAGTAGATTCGTCAGCAGAATCAGGTCTAGATAAAAAAGGTGTACTTGTTGTACCGGATATTTTAGCAAATGCAGGCGGTGTAACAGTTAGCTATCTCGAATGGGTACAAAATATTCAGGGCGAGCACTGGACTCGTAATGAAGTAAATAAAAAACTTGAAACATATATGGAGCCGGCTACGATAGACATTTATAATAGAGCTAAAATAGACAAAACAAATCTAAAAGAGGCTGCTTTTGCTGTTGCGGCCGAACGCTTAGTTTCTGCCCAAGAATAATTTATAAATTGCCACTATATTGCGCTCTGGATAATTTAGGTATACGATTTGAATATATTTAAAGCAGGAGCGCGAAGTATGAGTAAAATGTTGAAGGAATTTGTTACGTTTGTTAGAGAACAAGGCGTCGTTGGACTAGCGGTAGGTTTGGCAATTGGTTTGCAAGCTGGATTTGCTGTGTCAGCGCTTGTCGATAATTTTATTAACCCTATAGTCGGATTTATCCTAGGCGGCACAGATTTAAGTGCATTGAAATGGGAAACTGGGCTAGAGCGCGGTGGTGTAGAACTTGTGTTTGGATGGGGAGCAATAGTTAGTGCAGTCATTACATTGCTTGCTACGGCGTTTGTGGTGTATTTTGTAGTCGATAAAGCTGGTTTAACTAAGTTAGATAAGAAGAAATAAGGGGATATAATCATGAAGTTAGAAAGCACAAGAATTTTAAAAAAGTTAGATGGATTTTCTGTTCTTTTAGCACTAGTAATGGCATTCGCTTTTCAAAGTTTTTACAGTGCAGCATATGATATATCGGCAAGGTTAACTAGCTGGGTTGGTGGCTCGGATTATATGAGTGGTTACATGGGTCCCGGGGGCACATGGCAGGATAGGTACTTAAACCCTTTGTTTAACTGTCTTATATGGTTGATAGCAATTGAACTTGTTCTACAAGTGGCTAAATATCTTAAAGCTCAACACAAGAAGTAGCTCAAACTAGGGTACAGGGTACAGGGTACAGGGTACAGGGTACAGGGTACAGGGTGTGGTGATAAAATATTAGTATGAAACGGATGAACCCAAAACTCACGGTTGAGCAGAAGGATGTACTTTTTAATAAGGCTACAGAAGCTCCATTTAGTGGCTTACTGCTTAATAACGAAGAAGATGGGGTTTATAACTGCGCCAATTGTGGCAACGTATTGTTTGGAGCAGAGACTAAGTTTGATTCGGGTTGTGGATGGCCAAGTTTTTATGATGTTAAAGATACCAAAGCCGTGAAGCTGGTCGCAGACAGCGCGCACGGTATGGAGAGAGTGGAAGTAACTTGTGCTAACTGCGGAGGACATTTAGGGCATGTTTTCAACGATGCTTATGATCAGCCTACAGGGATGAGGTTTTGTATAAATTCGCTATCACTAGATTTTTCAGAAAACGATAAATAGCGCAATGGGCTTCGCGCCCATACCAAAAATGGGCTAGTGCCAGCCACATTCTGTGGCCTCGAAGCTTCTACCATGACAACAAGTTGTCAGGTGAAAACTTCCTTGCAAAAGTCCTAATGGACTTTCTCACCCTTAAACCCCTCGCCTAACTTTTCCCTACAGTTGCAAAAGTTATCAAAAGAACCGCAGCGGGCAAGAATAACACTATGAACATATACTAAAATGTACCGTTCCTGACATGGTCTCTGCTTCTTCATAGCAATCAAGCTAAGCTTGTTGCTTGAAGAAGTAGCACGATCCCGGAACGACAAGCGGTCTCAAATAACTTTAATTAGTTATAGATTTGAGACAAGTCCTCGGAAGTGATTCGATACATTTTAGTATACATTCATCGGTTTTCTTGCTTTATGCTGGAGCTACTGTAGCACCCATTTTTCATATTTCTTATTTCGTTTTTCAGCAGCTAATTCCTGTATACTAATCAGTAATGACTAAACCGAAATTTATACCGACAAAATTTTTATGGATTGATTTAGAGATGACTGGGTTAGTGCCAGATCAGGATGTTATTTTGGAAGTAGCAGCCGAAATTACTGGGACAGATTTAGAGACAATAGACAGTTACGAATCAAGAATTCAACATCCACGCGAAACCGTATTAAGACGAATGAACGAAAATGCTTGGTGGAAAGATTTTCCAGATAACCGCGATGATTTTCTAGAACATTTAAGTAGCTCAAAAACTTTGCAGGCAGTAGAAAAAGAACTAATTGCGTTAGTTGAGCATCATTTTGGGAGCGAGCCAGCAGTTTTGGCCGGAAATTCTATCCAGAGTGACCGTGCTTTTATAAAACAGTGGATGCCAGAACTAGAACTAAGGCTACATTACCGTATGCTTGACGTTACATCGTGGAAAATGGTTATGGAGACAATGTATAGCGTTGAATTTGAAAAACCAGAAGTACACAGGGCATTCGAGGATATCCAGGCTAGCATAGCCGAGCTACAATACTATCTAGAATGGTTCGCTAGTAAGAATTAACAATTATCGATTAGCATTTTCCCTAGAATTAACATTTATCAATTAACAATGTAGCTACAACGCTAATTGTTAATTGCTAATTCTAGGTTAATGGGGTCATTGCAAATGGCAAATCTATTAACTTCTATATGTTAATATATCCCTATGACGCGTAAGGAAGTGGAAGAATTTATACTTAATATGCCCAATTCAAAATTGGATTATCCTTTTGGTGAAGGCGTGGCTGTTTATAAGGTTCCGGTCAAAGGTGAAGATAAGATGTTTGCCTTGATGCCAGAGAAAAAAACGCCCGTTTCTGTTAGTTTAAAATGCGACCCAACCCTAGCTGTATTATTGCGCGAAAAATATGAAACAGTACTAGAGGGCTACCATTTGAGCAAAAAGCACTGGAACACAATTTTGCTCACCGGCCAGTTAGAAGACCAAGATATCAAAGATATGATTATTCATAGCTACAACTTGGTCTTAGGAACAAAAGGCCACATCCCTATATTTAAATAAGTGGCTAGTTGGTAGCTGACGCCTCTATATTGGCTATTAAAGTATTGAGTAAGTCTTTTTCAATTTTTGTTGTTGCCGTAGCTAGCGAGTCCTTAAGTGTTTTATAGTAAGAATTGCTAATATCTGAGACAACTTCTAGCATTTTTGCGTCCAGAGAGCCTTCTTGTTTAGCTTTTTCTAAAGCATCATCTACGTCACTATCTTTTTTAGAAATAAGCTGTTCTTTAGTAACCGAAACACCTCTTTTATTCAATAAATTATCTAAAATTACACCGTCAGAACTTACAAAAGCCTGCATACTCGTAAGACGATTTTTAAGAGAACTATCAGTTAAATCTTTTTTGCCAATATCTATTATTCTAAGTAGCTCTGTTTGTTCTGCTCGTAAACTTATTAAATCTTCGTTGTCCGCTTTGCCAATAGAAGTAATAAATACAAAACCAATAACTAAAACAGTAATCATTACTAAACCTAAAGCTATCATGACAACAATTTTATTTTTACTATTATTAGGCCCTGCAGGTTGTTTAAGCTTACTTGGGTCCATTATAAAATCGTATGGGTTTTGCGGTTGCATATGACTATTTTAACAGCTATAAAGTGCTCATGCTAGCTATGTACTGTCAAAAACTATATTCTATAAGTAGTATGGTAGACGCAGTTGGGGAAATCAAATCACGGATTAGTATTGAAGATGTTGTCAGCGAGTACGTGCAATTAAAAAGATCTGGCCGTAACTTTAAAGGCTTGAGTCCATTTACAAGCGAAAAGTCACCAAGTTTTATCGTTAGCCCAGAGAAGCAAATTTGGCATGATTTTTCGAGTGGTAAGGGCGGGGATGTTTTTAGTTTTATTCAAGAAGTCGAAGGCATGGATTTCAAAGGCTCTCTAGAGCTTTTGGCAAGAAAAGCAGGGGTTGATTTAAGTGAATTTCAGTCAAAAGTAGGGACTGGATTTGAAAAAAATGATAAAGACCGGCTCTTCTCTGCAGTTGAACATGCAGTAAAATTCTATCAAGTACAGTTGACAAAGAATGTCCCAGCGCTTAAGTATCTAAGAGAAGCTAGGGGCTACGAAAAACAGACACTACTTGATTTTAGATTTGGTTATTCGCCAAACGATGGAAAATCTCTCTATAAATATTTGACCAGTAATAAGTTTACAGATTCGGAACTACTAAAAGTAGGACTAGTATCAAAGCGCGGAAATGATGTTTATGACATGTTCCGTGGGCGAATTATGATTCCGCTTTTAGACCCACAAGGGAGACCAGTTGGGTTTACTGCTCGACTTATAGTAAGCGATAATAATTCTCCAAAATACATCAACACACCAAGTACTCCGCTGTACGACAAAGGTCGGCAAGTTTTCGGTTTGTCACAGGCCAAGGAGGCAATAAGAAAATCGGGCTACGTCGTTGTCGTGGAAGGAAACCTGGATGTTGTCGCTAGCCACCAGGCAGGAATTAAACAGGTTGTAGCGTCTGCAGGTACTGCACTTACCACATATCATCTCAAGTCACTGCAGAGATTTACAGGTGACGTTAGACTTGCCTTTGACGAAGACCGTGCAGGGCAGGAAGCAGTTGAGCGCGCAATACCACTAGCCCAAGCACTTGGAATAGAAATGAGCATAATAAGTCTTCCTTCTGGTAAAGACCCAGATGAGCTGATAAAAAAGGATCCGAGTGCGTGGGAGACAACTGTTGGCAAATCTCAATACATGGTTGATTGGCTTATAGATAAAATTGCGGATGCAAGCGACCTTACAACAGCCCAGGGTAAAAGACAGTTTAGTGCAAAAATTATGACTATCGTACGAATGCTAAAAGATAAGGTTGAGCAAGAACATTATGCAAGAGTGATAGCCGAGAAAACAAACACGAGTTTTGAGACAATTTCTGCCAAATTGTTCGAGAACACAGCAACAGAGAAACGGCTAAAACGAGTTAAAACAGAACAAAACGAGCCACAAATTAACAGGGAACAACGCGTGCGAGAGCAACATCTTCTAGCTTGTGGTATGAAGTCGGTTGAAATTGGGAAACTATTAAGCCAAATACCGCTCGATGTGTTCTCTGAAGGCGCGCAAGAGACTGCAAGTTTCATACAACATAGTCCCGGCATATCGCCAAGTGAATCAGAATATGCTAAGATGTTAGCACTTCTATATGAGGAACATTACCAGCATACTGAGCAAGAGGAGCTCATCTACCAAGCTAGACGACTTCTCACCAGACTGGTTACATCGTATGCAAAACTAAAAAAACAGGCTATAGCTAACGAATTAGCTATAGCTGACGAGCAAACACAAACAACACTTCTAAAAGCAGTCAAACAACTAGACGATTTAGTAGTTCAATTTTCATAAATCAGCAGTTATAGAAAAGGAGAAATTCAAAAGGGTAGAACGTTAATTTACGGAAGTAGAGAACAGTTTTAAAACCTTGTGAATAAAGAATATTATGGCAAAGAAACAACAACCCAAAGACGACAAACTACACGCTCTAGATGAAGTCGCCAAAGACATTTTAGACCGAGGCGTTAAAGAGGGGAAATTTGACCAAAAAGATATCTTTAAAGAGATACCGGAAGCTCCGGAGAACTTAGAGATTTTAGATAAGCTTTATGCGGATATGTCTGAAGCTGGAGTAGAACTAACTGGCTTAATAGAGCCAAGTCCTGAACTATTCACACATGATTGGGGCGACGACGAAGAAGATGACGAAGAGATCATAGTTCAAGATACCAGCTATCTTGATGACGTCGCTGACGACTCAGTACGACTATATTTGAGAGAAATCGGTAAAATTCCACTTTTAACTGCCCCTGAAGAACTGGCATTGGCTCAGAAAGTTGTAGCCGGTGACAAGCGCGCAAAAGACAAAATGGCCGAGGCTAACATGCGTCTAGTTGTATCGATTGCTAAGCGCTATGTAGGTCGTGGGCTAGATTTACTAGACCTAATTCAAGAAGGCAACACAGGGCTTCTTCGTGCTGTTGAGAAATTTGACCCAGATAAAGGGTTTAAATTCTCAACCTATGCTACATGGTGGATTCGCCAAGCTATTACGCGTGCTATTGCCGACCAGGCTAGAACTATACGTATCCCAGTACACATGGTAGAAACCATAAATAAATTGCTCAGAACCCAACGCCGACTTACACAGGAGCTAAACCGTGAGCCTTCAAATGAAGAAATCGCTGAAGCGATGGAGCTAGATGTTGAAAAGGTTGAGCATATTATGAAAATTAAGCAGGATATCTCTAGTTTAGATGCCAGTGTTCGTGACGACGAAGAAGATTCTGTACTGCAAGATTTTATCGAGGACGAAGATACTGTTACACCTGAGGAATCCGCAACAGGACAGCTTCTAAAAGAGCAGGTTAAAGATTTGCTAGGTAGTTTATCAGAGCGCGAACAAAAGATTTTAAGACTACGTTTTGGTCTAGAAGACGGTAAAAACCACACACTAGAAGAAGTAGGCCAAGAGTTTAGCGTGACACGTGAGCGTATTCGTCAAATTGAAGCCAAAGCACTCGCAAAACTCAAAAAGCACAAAGATTCCCGCAAATTTATGGAGTACTTAAAATAATTAATGGCTACTCGTCGTCCTCTTCTACCAGGCGAGTATGGGTATTGTTCTAGAGCTGTACCTGATTTACATGTCAATGCGCCTGGTGACTTAAATCCAGTTCACCTGAGAGAAACACACGGAATCGTTGCATGGATTTTGGATATAGATGGCACTTTTGTGCCTCGTCTAAAGGATGACGAGCCGTTAAGCGAAGGTGACGAGCAGTTTGTTACTGCAGTGAGCAGCGGAGGACTTTGCTCTGTTATAGGCACAAACAGAGATAGCGAATGGCACGGGATAAGTTTTCCAACCTCGAATCCTTTATCAAAACTAAAAGTTTTCTTTGGAGACAATTACCAGAAACCTCAACGTGGTTTCTTTAATCCTATTATTGATTATTTTGATGGTATAGGAATAAGAATGGATAATGTAGCAGTAATTGGCGATGGACTAGCACATGATATTGCAGGGGCAAATAGCCTAGGATTATTTTCAGTCCTAGTAGATAGATTAGCTCCTGAGGAATTTGAGGACTTCACAGAAACGGACAATGACTGGTAGTTGTAATGTCCAATTAAAATGACAATAAAACAGTTCTATACTTTAAGTATGCGCGATTTTATATCTTCGCGAAGTTCTTCTTTAGTTTGCCCGTTGTTTACGAATGTAAAGTGGGCTAGGGCGATTGTTGGCGCTTTGTGTAAATTATATATTTCTGCTTCGTCTCGCTCTTTTAGCTCGACTGCACTTAGTGGGCGATATTCTCGTTTTGAAGCTCGCTCTACGCGCACCTCCCAATCAGCAGTTACAGCAATTACTAAGAAGTTATCATCCCCAAATTCTTCTATTATTATGTGACGCTCTTCATCACTGTACATGTTGTCAATAATCACTAGTTTTCCAGAGTCTGTAATAGATTTTATCTTTGGGAGCATTTTCTCTGCCATTACGCCCATTCCTCGCTCTGCGCGCCATTCTTCACGTACAAAACGCTCTTTTTGCTCCATGGTCCAGCTATTTTGTTCTTCAGACCACAAGTTTTCAGAATTTCTATGCTCAACTTCCTCGGTGCTACCAAAGTGTACATATTCGTGGCTTATACCTTTTTCGTCTAATAATGACTCTAGCTGTTCTCTAGCTGTCGATTTTCCAACCATCGGTAACCCAGTAAATGCGATAATTTTGTAGTTCATTAATGGTAATTGTACCTTTAATAGCCAGATTAGTGAACAAACAATGCATACTTTTTGTTGCTTTTTGTTCTCTGGGGTAGGATACTAGAAGCATAAGTAGAGTTTAACCAAAGGAGATTATAGTAATGGCAGACGAACCAGCAAATAAACCAGAGGCAACTAACGAGACGGCTCCAGCCCCAACTGAAACACCAGCCTCATCACCAGCGCCAACTACACCAGCAAGTGCAGGGGCTAAAACAGCTAAAAATTCTAACAAAAACTTGTTTATAATCATTGCCGTAATTGCACTTATTGCCGGTGGTGCATTCTATAAAAACCAGCAAGACAAGAAAAACGCTGAAAAGACTGCTGAAAGTTTTATCGAGAGTCTAACAGGAAGTGATGTAGACATAGATTCAAAAGATAATTCATTTAGTATCAATGATGAAGACGGAAATACCACTGTTGAAACAGGACAAGAATTGCCAGATGATTTTCCTAAAGACGCCATACCATACCTAGACGAGAAAAAAGTAACATTAGTGTTCAGCAACACGACAGAAGGTAAGAAAAGCTGGTCTGTTACAACTACAGTCGATAAGAGTGTTGATGATGCAGTTGCGCATTTTGAAAGTACTCTTGTTGAGCCAAACTATACAGAAGTTAGTTCATATGGTTACAACGATACCTCGACATTTTCTGCTAGAACGGCTGTCTATAGCATTTACGTTACTGTTTCTAAATCTGAAAACGACCCTGATACTGTCGTATCCTACGTTATTAGCCAAGAATAGACTTACGACAGTAATCAGGTGGCGGGTGACGGCCGGTGTGTAGACTGTACTCTGTTGCTGGTTGCTTTACTATTGACATTATAGTCATAATTTGATATAATATATCTATTCTTAGTAGATTTTTATATGACAGTAACTAACACACCAGTACCGGAAATTTCAGCACCAGAAGTGCTAAATCCTATAGAACAGGGTCTGATTAATAATGGTTTAATACCAAAGCAAGTACAAGATATCGGTGCAGTACTGGCACTTTTTTCAGAGAGACAAGAAACGGTTCCGATGAGCATAAAAGCCGGGATTAACCAGGCTCGTGCAGAAAAAGCAGAGCAGGCGCTTGAAAACGCAGAAATAGATTACGTAACGGGCCTTAAAGGTCCAAAAAAATTCTGGGAAGACATTGATTCATACGCTAAAAGACTAAGAGGAGAATCTCCAGACAGAAGAAGTGTTGCAGTGTTTTTTTGTGACCTGTCTGGGTTAAAGCGCCTAAATGATACATACGGTAATACTAAAGGTGATTTATATCTAAAAGAGACTGCCCTGGCCTTACAGAAATTTACTAGGCCAGACGACTCTTGGTACAGGCTAGGAGACCGGTCAGACGAGTTAGCGGGGATTATTCACGGTGTTAAACCAGACAAAAAAGGATTATATGACGAAAATATCGCAATTATTGTTGAAAAACTCGTAGCAAAAGTTAGGCAACACCTATTCAAAGCTGGGTTGCCTGTTGGAGAACTACGATTAGGTATTTTGATTGCTGGTGATATGTTAAAACCAGGCGAAACTGCACAAGAATTATTTGAAAGAGTAGATGCTAAATTACGCGAAAAAAAGAGCGAAGTCAAAAAGACTTTACCAGATCACTTAGCGTACGACAACAGATTAATTTAAGAGCTTTAGTTACTTAATATCCATTCTTTGACTAGTTTTTCCCAGTGATTGTATTCTTCTTCAGTGAACTGCATATTAGCGATACAGTAACGTTTTCCGGCCATGTGTGAACAGAACATGCATTTGTACATGTCGTAGCAGTCGTTTATGAATAGACTGTTTGCTATCTTGCCAGACCAAATGACATTAAAGCTGTTACTGCATTCTTTTGAATCCTCAATGCGGATAGAATAAGTACTACTATTTGACCTCTGAGAGCAGGCTATGTATTCGAGTTTATGGCAGCCGTCACTTGCAAAGACATTTTTGCTAAAATGTATATCCATGGAACGGTAGATGTTTTGAGAATTGTAAATATTATCTGATTCGTAAATATCTAGTGATTCAAGCTGGCGTTCGGTGGCCATATAATTGGTTTCTTGCCAAACTGCCAGAATATCTTCAACCGAATTTATTTGTCGTTTTGGCACAACCCAATCATCAACTTCGTTTCTTTTGCGAGCATTTTCCATGTTGATAAATTTAGTAGGATTTACAGACTGTGCCCAAGTAGGAGTGCCGTCAGTTGAGTCATTAATCTGCTTTGGCAAGCGAATATCAAAGGCAAATTTTTGTATAAACTGCTCTGGGGTAAATGGGTTTTTATAACCAAATACATTAGCGCAAATTTTGTCTAAAATAACTTCCAATGAATCTAAACCATTTGTTTTTGCCATATTATCTCCTGTTTACTGTTTCGTTACTTGATGATTGCGACGCTAGGATACTAGCTAAGTTGCCACTGCCAAATCCTGAGGAAAAAGTTTCCTCTGCTGATGTTTTCAAAACTTCTTGATTAATCGGATTGGCGCTTGCCTCTACAAGACTAACTTCATTTTTTGCAATAATAGAGGCAATTTTTGAAGCTTTTTTGCTCTTTCTCTCTTTAGCATCTCGGCGCTCTATAGGGTCAATTTCTAGATTTCCAAATATTGACTCCTCTGACTCTGGGTTGAATGGTCTATCTTCTGACACGGTGTAAGTTTTCTCTTTATCCGAAGACTCAGCGCTACTATTAACCGGCGCTATTTTACTATCTAATTCTGAAGACGATAGATTAAACACTGGTGCGTTATCAACAATATTATTTTTGCCTTCAATAAATTTATCAACTTTAGGCACTTCTACTGGCTTGGCTTCATGTAAATGTTCTGCTTTAAAGCTATGATCTTTGTGGCTTATACCAATATCAAGCGTTCTAGCTTTGAAAACAGGGATTATCTGACCATTTGCAGATACTCGTACCAAACATTCGCGCGGGTGAAGCTCTGTCATTAACTGCTTTTTTATAGTTTCCTCGCTAATACCTTTTTTGTGTTCTTCCTCTATTATTTCTTTAGGTATGTCGATGTTCAGGTTGCCAATTAAACCTTCAGCATCTTCTTCTGACACGCGGAAAATGTAGTAGTTGTACACATTCGAATAAATTGCGTCTTTTAGGCTTTTTTCAACTTGACCAAAGTATTGCTGAGTTAAAATTACAAACAAATTATACTTGCGCGCTTCCGCCAAAATAGAGGCTAGGGCAGGGCTTTGCACAACAGAAACCTCGTCAACTATCAGTATTATCTTTTCGTTAAACGCTCTGGCTTGAGCAAGAAGAAATATCTGTTGCATCAATATACCGGCAGCAGTCTTAACTACTTTTTCGCCCATGCTTACCTTATTGAGTGAAAATACAGTTAAGAAATTATTATGGATAGCCCGGGAAAGCGATACTTCATTTTCGCTAACTAGCCCAGGTTGAAGTTGCATTTCGTCCACCAGTGAAATTATTGGCAGAATTGCTTCTGTGTAATGGGTGGTTCTAATCTCGTTATAGTCTGTCGCAAAAAATTGCTCAATATTAGGCGGTACTTTACCTGATACGTGATGCATTATTTGATTTCGGAGTTCTAGTTCAGTTAAAAAGCGCTTAAGCGTGCTCAGTGACATTGTCTGTGCAGTAAACAAAATGTACAGGCTAAACCGCAAAACTCTTTCAACTTTTGGGTTGAACTGATCAGCCAGGAGCGACTTCATAAGAGTTGTCGTTAGCTCTGTAGATGCTGATACATCGGTTTTGGCAGAATCACCAAACAATTCTGGCGCACTGTCTCCAGAAAAATCAATGATTTGTGAGTCTTCAATAGATTTCATATCGTCACCAAGTGACGCATGCGGGTCGATAACCAAAACTCTGTAGTTATTTTTGTATGCTGTTTTTGAAAGTCTATCAACCAGTAATTCAATAAATTTAGATTTTCCACTACCGCTAGCGCCAATGATGAATGAATGTTTATCAAACTCGTAATCCAGTAGATTCAAATAGTAATCATTGGCAAAGTAGGGGAAGGTATTAACAGTGAAAAGCGCATTGTTCTCGGTTGGTGATAAAACCGGCAGAGCCTTTTCGATATTTATATATTTTGGGAATTCTTTCTTTAAATAGCGTGAATTTTCATCAAAATTAATGCTAAGCATTTGTGCTGGAAAGGTTAGAAGCGTCTTTTTATTTACTGCGTAGCTTCCATCTGGTTTTTTGAGGTAATAGTGAATTCGTGTCAGTGTTTTATCGACATTTACACGGCGACAGTTTAAAACCACATACTCTAGTTCTTTCCCTCGTTTAATTTTCATTTTTTCACGAAGTTCTAGAAAATTCTTAACATTGCCAAGCACTACAAAGTGCTCTGTTCCTTTTATTTTGGGCGGTTCGCATAACTCTTTTTTGGCCGGTTTTAAAACACCAATGTCTATATTGTTACTAAGCACGCCTAAGTCTTTATCAGCAGACACAAATATGCGGACGACACTATCTTTTATAGTCAAAGTAATCTGACATTGGTTCATGTAGCCAATATGGGCGGTCAGTGCAGAAAAGAAGTGTTGCCATTGTTCTTTGTCAGCAACATTCGATTTTAGATATAGCTCAAAGTTAAATTTCATGAATATGATAAAAGTATACTAGAAAAACATATAAACAGTAACGACTTAATCCTCTCAACGAACAGAGGCCTTTGCACCAAGTCGTGTGAGTTCAAATATTTGTCTGTTAGCGTTTGCTATTTGGGGGCTATCAATAATCATCCCTATTGCCTCTTCTCCAAAAGAAATAATTGATACTTTATCGCCATAAGTACAGATTTCTACATTTGCATTGTACTGGTCTGGTTTTACTTGGGTTCTGGTGGTTTTGTATAGTTCATCGGTTTTTTCATTAAATATTTCACTATTATCCTGGGGGTTAAGCATATAGGTATTAATGTTTAGTTTGGATTTTCTGTCTTTAAACTTTAGAAAATACTCATTGCTCATAAAGTCTTGGTCGTGCGAGGAACGGATAAGGTATATATCTTTGCCAGTGCGCAATATATCATTATATATTTCTTTTATTCCTTCCAAACCTTGAAAAAATCGTACTCCAGGCTGGTCCGTAAATGTATAAAAATAATTAAGCAGGCTTGGCATTGATGATTGTACTAGCTTTTCGTGTTCTAATGCCTCAGTGCGCTTATTTTTTGCTAGTCTCTCAAGTGCTATGGGATTTTCTGCCCAGTAGGCAATCTTTTTTTTATGTTCTTTTTTTGTGGCAAGGCCTAATGCCTCTAACTGGTCTAGCACCGCATATGCATTTGTTCTCTTTATGTTAAGGCTGGTTGCAGTCAGTGGGGGTGTGAGTGACCCGTTTTTTATTAGCAATAAATAAACCTTTGCCTGGGTTTCATTTAGCCCGATGCTGGTTAATGTTTTTACATTCATGATAAGAAGTATAGCCTAAAAATATATAAATGTCAATTAGAAAATGACAATAATTATTATAAATAACACCTTACAGAAAGGGTATATCAACACACAATTGACATAATCTAACAAAAAAGATATAATATACCTACATCCAAAGTCGGGTGGGAGTAACTAAACTAACGGGCCGAGCATAGGCGTTTCTGCAACAGCGACGCTATTATCTTGCACGCCCTTAAATCAGGAGAAATTTGTATGAGTAACGATAGTTTTATAACACCAGAAATTTTACAAGCAGGCGCAGAAATTTCAACACGAGGCTCAGTGCTTGCAGATATGGCAAGCGTTGTCTCAAACGAAACTGTAGAAGTAACAATGACCGGCGAAGTGTCCATGATGGGCGCAATGCATGCTCTTAATGTAGGAGCTAATGCAAAAAAAGAGCGAGTAGAAGCAATAAAAGTAAATCAACTTGAAACGCTTGGTCAAGCTACCGAACTTTTAGGTTCAGTACTACATGAGGATTGGCGTGAGCAAAGCTTTAGCAACGGTGAAGGCGGATTTAACCCTAGAGTAAAGTGTTTGGTAGAACGTGAAGGCAAACAAAAATGGGTAAACGCTGATGCCCTAACAGAGGAAGAATCTCCTTTAATTTCTCAGGATATTGCCAATACATCATTCAGCGAACTTGACCCGTACTGGCAAAAAGACAATCGTGAAGCAGCGCAGGCGGTTGTTGAAATAATAGTTAATAGAAACGGCAAGATTGATTTAAATGATCCAGAAACATATGAGCAAATTGGTCATGAAATACACGAAGCGTGGTTGTCTCGAGCGGGTTGGATAGAGCCGGGCTTAGAAAAACCATTCTCTGAACTTCCAGAAGAGCAACAAGAAAAAGACATAAATCAAATGCGTTTAGCGCTGAAAGTTTTCGGGCTAGATAAAGATAGCACAGAAAATGATCAAGCTGTAGATGATCTAGACCGTGACGCTGAACAGCTTATAGAAGAGGAAACATTCAAAGAACGCCTAGGCTCTTTTATGAGCGAGCTTGAGAAAAGAGGCATAGCATTTGATTGGCTAACTGCTGACCTTGACTTGTTATCGCTAGATGACTTGGCAACGCAGACAGAAGATGAAGCATTGGCACTTCAGGCTAGAGTAATTAGTGATGCTATGGCTTGGATTGATCAGGTTCTAACGGATAAAGAATTTGTTCCTGATAGCAACGACGATATCTATAATGACTATCGAGATGAGGCCATGCAGAAAATAGGGTATATGCTTGAGTATCAGCCCGAAGAAGCTTCTCTAGCCATACTAAACGCAATTGAATCAGTTATCGGTACAGATTTTGCAAAATTACCAATAGAAAATGAAGAGCGTCTGCATTTACTGTCTATGAGTGGGGATGTTAGAGATTCAGAACTAGATACAGAACAAATGCTACAAGAAATTCGTGTAGGTCTATTGTTAGACCTACAAAGCCAGCTTAGTGACGCTGGATCAAATATTGCCGGCGAAGATCTAAGCAAAACTATCTGGAGATTACTGCAGTCTGCAAGCGCAAATGAATTAGAAACTCTACTACATGCAGATTTCGTACAAAGAATTGATAATAAGTATTTACAGATTAGTGAACAGGATTTCAACGCAGTTAAAGACGCAGTGGTTAAAGCCTATAATAGCGGTTTAGATAGCGCAGAGTAGTGCAGATTTACTTACTAGCAATTAATCAACTACACATATATAATTCTTGCATTTTGTTTAATTAATCTTGGAGTATAATAGCGCTTATGCAGACTTTGTTATCCATTCTACCAATATTTTTGATAGTAGGTCTTGGATATTTTCTAAGAAAAACTAAAATTGCAAAAAACGACTGGGTAGTACCGTTAAACAGTTTCGTTTACTACGTTGCACTACCGGCATTAATTGTAAAAAATATATCTAACTTAGACTGGAAATCCACAGCCGTACTTGAGATTGTTGGTTGGAATGTTTTATTTCTTTTAATTGCGTCAGTAATTCTTGTGTCTTTACTTAGTGTTTTTAGGATCAGCAAGTCTTACAAATCAGCCATCTTCTTAACAGCAATTGTAAGTAATAGCGTCTACCTAGGCTACCCGCTTGTTTCAAGAGTGCTTGAATACGGCGTTGGCTCTGAACAGTATTTAACGCTTAGTTTAATCGGTGCAGTGCAGTTAGTCGTGGGCATGGTGTTGGCGTTGATTGTTATTGAATTTTTCTATACAAGCAGTAAAAATACCGGCAAGATACTTAAGCACATATCTAAAAATCCGTTAGTAATTGCTTCTATTGTGGGGGTCTTACTGTCACTCTTTACACTTCCGTACGACTTAAAGAAATTAATAGACGACACCCTGGGGCTTTTGGCATTAACCGCATCTCCTCTAGCGCTTTTTGCATTAGGTGATTTTTTAAGTGGACATAAAATACATGAAAAACTACATTTGGTTGGTTTTGCTGTCATATTGAAAATGATTGCTCTACCTGTAATAGCTATTATGCTATTCGATAACCTTGTTCATGTTGATGAAACGGTCAGAATGACCAGCATCTTGCTAGCGAGTATGCCTACTGCAGTAACAGCTTTTGTAATCGCAGAATCATATAAACTTGATACTACTTTTGTTGGAGTTGTAATGCTAATAACTACAGTTTTGAGCCTGCCAGCACTTACTGTCTTAGTAGGAATACTCAAATAATCCCAAACGCAGAGGCTAAAGAGTAAGCATAAACATAATTGACAAAAAAGCAATCTTGTGCTAGTATGTATGTAGTTTATAAAAACAAAAAACTAATAAAAAGTAAGTAAATAAAAAAAGGAAATAAGTAAATAAAAATGTCAGCAGATAATCCAGCACCAACACCACCAACAGACGTCCCGGCAGTGGACCCAAGTCAAGCAGAGTTAGCCAAAGGGCCGGGATCAGAAGTAACAGAAGCATTAGGAGGCGCAGGAATTTTAGGCGCAACCGAAGGAGATGTTACAGATCCAAAAGATGGTGCTAGAGGAAACACACCACTTGAGACCGTTAAAGGGGTGTTTGAAGAACTTAAACAAAAATATACATCTGGCTCTTCAGATAAATATGAGGGTCATGGTGGTCTTATGGGTAACTATTCGACGGGATTGTTAGCGCCAAGTGTTTCTGTAAGTGATGGTAATGAACGCCCGTCATCCCACGTATCACTAATGGAAACAAGACGAGGAAAAGGTTACATAGCCAAAGTAGGCACCGTATTCGATGGTTTTGCAATCTCTGCAGATGCTCAAGGAAGCGGGGATGAACTTGGCGTTGTCGTGCGCCACAACAATCATATAGATGGTACTAGTACTAGTAATATATTATCTGGTAATCGTGCAGAAAGAGCAGCTGAAATAATTACTAGCAGGGCTTTAGGAAAGATCAAAAATACATTTTTGAAAGACTCGTCAGACAGTAATGGGAATGCACATGAAGCGCTAGAGGAACTACAGAATCCTCGTGTTGAATCACTTGCCGTACCTCTAGCTCGTGATTATGCTGAAAAGAATTATCCAAAGCGTGATGACGGAACTTTTGAACCTGCATGGCGTGGAGTAAACGGAGAAAAACCTTTTAAAGGCAAATCCCCAGAAGATTTGATTGCAGAGGGTATGTCGCCTGAAGAGGCATCCAAGGCTGTTATAGACATTGCCAATACATCATATGACCAGTATTCAGAACATTGGAAAAGCCAAAATCGTGGTGGGGCAGAATATCTTATTACTTTACTTGATGAGCGTGGTGCTGAGGAGATTACTAACTTAGATTTGTCTGATCCTGCTGTTAGAAGCGAGCTAGGTAATCTAATTCATGAAAACTGGATTTCGCGTAATGAATGGGTAAAAGACCCAGAGTATGGTAACCCTGACTTAGCTAAACCATTTGATGATCTTTCGCCAGAAGAACAACAGAAAGATATTGATCAAATTGGTGTATTAAAAACTTGGATTACACAACAATCACAAAA
>JAGONL010000047.1 GCA_017993025.1 Candidatus Saccharimonadota bacterium | reverse complement strand
TTCTGCTATTATGCGGTTGTTGGGTTCCTGAGCATTAGAGGATTTCAGTACGTAGCGCAGTCTGGACAAGGGATAAGTGTTGTTCAGAACGACGGGTATACAGTAAGTGGCGGAATAATGTTACTTATCGCTGGGATTTTAATAGGTTATGATTTAGGTAGACGTAAAATGCAAAGCGGTAAACGAACTTCCAAGAAAAAATAAGGAGTGGACTAAAAAACATGAAAGTCACATTTTTAAATAGTAGGACGAGGGCAGTAATGATTTTTATATGTCTACTTTTGGCCTACGCTGTTGGGTCCTGGGCTGTGAACGGCGGAAGCTTGCTAGTCTACGGACTAGGAGTTTTATTATTTATTACTGCGGTCCTTAATATAGTCGTATTAGTAAAGCAACAATTTATACACAGTAAAACGCATACGTCTAAGCGACCATAGAAAAATCATTTAGATAATTATGAATGAAAATTATTAATAGAAAAAAATAGAATTTTATAGAAAATTATAGGAGAAAAATAATGAACAAACAAAATCGCCCAAACCGTCGTAACGACGGCGCAAGCAACAAACCGGCACTGGCGACAAGCCAACCGAGACCAAAAACAACAGAGGCAGCGCGTAGTGCGTCAAGAGGCGAAGCAATTCGAGCTCAGAGACGTAGCAACGACGATGCCAACAGAATAATTAGCCAGTATAATCTGGCCGATACTAGAAACACGCAACCCGAAAGGCGCGCTAATTCCATAAACGAAACACCAAAACTTAAAATTATAGGCCTTGGTGGTATGGACGGCGGTGGCTCTAAAAACATGATTGTTGTTGAATACAAAGATGAAGCAGTTATTATCGATAGCGGTAACGACCTTGGCGTAGATTTGCCGGGTATTAACTACGGTATTGCAGATACTGTTTATCTTGATTCAATCAAGCACAAACTAAAGGCCTACATCATAACTCACGGACACCTAGACCACATCGGCGGTCTGCCACATATTGTGCCAAAGTACCCAGCGCCAATTTACGGCTCTAAATTTACCATAGGTATGGTTGAGAGATTCTTTGAGAATTTTGGCCTACCTATGCCAGAAGGATTTAAACTTCAAACTGTTTCAATGAACGAAACAACACACGAAAAACTAAAGATAGGGCAATTCTTTGTAGAGCTTATACGTGTTACTCACTCTATCCCTGGAAGCACAGTAGTAGTACTTGATACCCCAGTAGGAAAACTTGTCTGCACAGGTGACTATAAACTAGACCCAAACCCGCATGACCATGAAATATCCGACGTTAATAGACTTAAAGAAATCGGAAAAGAAGGAGTTTTGGTATTACTAAACGAGTGTATGAGTTCTGCAAAACCAGGACGTACACCAAGCGAGAGTACTATTGAGCAAACTTTTGTTGACCTGTTTGAGCAGGCTCCAGGACGAGTTTTTGTGGCTGTTTTCTCTAGCAACATCAACAGAATTCAGATGTTAGTAAACGCAGCAACAGCCCATGGACGAAAAATTGCTATGGACGGACGAAGCATGATGAGCACGCTAGAAGTTGCAATAAACCTTGGGATGATTAGAATTCCGAAGGGTACTTTTGTACCAATTGCTAGTGTTCCAAATATGAAAGACACGGAAGTAGTAATTATATGTACTGGTTCACAGGGCGAGCCAAACTCTGCACTGCAGAGAATGTCTACGGGCGACCACAAACACATTAAGCTAAAAGAGCAAGATACTGTTATTTTGTCATCTACACCAATTCCTGAAAGCGGAAACGACAAACTTATTGCCGGCATGGTTGATGAGCTGAACCGAAAAGGTGTTCATGTATTTAGGCACCAGACCCGCGAAGCTGACGGCTGTGGCCCGTTGCACGTATCTGGACACTGTTCTATGGACGACTATATGGATATGATTGAATTTATTCAGCCAAAGTTCCTACTGCCAATTTATGGTGCGTATACAGCGCAGAAATATCACAATAAAGAAGCTATCAAGCGTGGCTTTCCTAAGGCAAATGTTAGAACTATCGACAACGGAGAGGTGATTGAGCTTACAGAGAACTCAATGCAGTCTAACGGTGAAGTGCCAGTTGGTACAGTACTGGTTGACCAAACAGGGGCGACAATTAGTAATGTTGTTGTTAAAGACCGCCTTATCTTGAGCGAAGACGGACTTGTAGTAGTTATCCTAACTCTTGATAAGAAAACAGGGCAGTTAATGACATCCCCGGATATCATTAGCCGCGGGTTTATCTATATGCGAGATAACGAGGAGCTTATGAATCTGTTTAGAACAGAGCTAAAGCGCGCAGTTATTCAACGATTTAAACGAGTTGATATTGATAGATTTAAAGCCGAACTTAAAGATTACGTTACACACTTTTTGTATGAACAAACACAGCGTAGCCCAATTGTTATACCTGTTGTGAATATTATTGGAGCTGGTGGTAAGCCAGTTTCAAGTAATAGCGGTAACGGTGGAAATAACAACAACAAACCTTCTCAACCAGAGAAAACACCTGAACAAGTAGCTGCCGAACAACAAGACCGCTTTGCGCAAATGCGCCAACAGTTACTCGGACACGACCCACGAACTGATTAAACGCGGTTTTTTAGGGGGATACTGGCAAGTATAGTGTTCCTAAACCCTACAAAAACAAGTCTTTGCAGACCGCTTTACCTTTGGCTGCACTACGCTTTTAGTCTGCCCAGCCTTATTTTCGTAGGGTTTAGCCTGAGACGACATATTTGTAAGTGCTTAATAGGTTAGTGACAACGGTTCACCTCTTGACAAAACGCTTAAGTTTTGTTAAAATAACAACATAGGATAACACTTAAGCTCAGAGTGTTACAATATTAAGTATCATGGCAAAAAGAAAAAAACGATCACACAAAAAACAAGTTCACAAGAAGGCTAGTGTCCCGCGCGAGCCTAATATGTTTGTGAAGCAAGTTGGATCTGTTTTGATGATAGTTACAGCTGTTTTTTTACTTTTAGGCGGGTTTGGTACCGGCGGTTCACTACCGGTTGGAATGTTTGATTTAGTTTTTAAGGTGTTTGGAGGTGCTGCTTACTTAACACCTCTTGCACTTGTATATTGGGCTGTAAATAAGCTTAAGGCAGAAGAGTTTAACCTGCCTCCGTCCAAGGTACTTAGTATGAGTAGTCTACTAATAACTTTTTCTGCATGGCTACACGTTGCTTTTGTTTCAAGACCTACGGAGACAGCTGAATTTACTGGCGGTCACGGCGGAGGTTTGGGCGAAATTGTTGGCGGAACCGTGCTATCTGCGTTAGATAAGTTTCCGGCGAGCATTATGTTTTTTATACTTACTGTGTTGTCTGCTTGCTGGGTATTTAGCATTCCGCTAACTGTATTTTTGAAACCATTTAAGCGCCCAGACAGAACAGAGGAAGAGGGAATCGAAGCGCTGAAGTCGCAAGGAAATCATGAATTTAAGCTGAACGAAGGTGTACCAGTAGAACACAGCTCACAGCGAAGTTCAATGAAAAACACTGTAGCCGCAAAACTAGCCGAGAGCGAAAACCACGAAGCTCTAACAGAGGCACGGGACCCTAACTGGCAGTTCCCGAGTACTAGTTTGCTTATCAAAAAACAAGACAAAGCTGATGCTGGTGACGTAAACGGAAATGCCGATATTATTAAGGATACTTTTGAGAACTTTAATATAGACGTCGACATGGAGGGCGCAAATATTGGCCCAAGAGTCACGCAGTTTACTCTTAAGCCACCTTCTGGAACAAAGTTATCAAAAATTTCTGCGCTAGACCGCGAATTGTCTTTAAACTTGGCGGCTCAAAGCATACGTATTGAAGCACCGATTCCTGGTAAGCGAGCTGTGGGGATTGAAGTGCCAAACCTTAAAGCAGCAACGGTGCGATTATCTGGAGTATTAGATGACAAAGCGTGGAAAACTGCCAGCGCCGAACAGCCATTAAGCTTTGTTATTGGACGTGATATCGCTGGGCTACCTGTGACTGCGGCATTAAACAAAATGCCTCACCTTTTGATTGCCGGTCAAACTGGTTCGGGTAAGTCGGTGATGATTAACACTCTGCTGACTAGCCTTTTATATAGCAACAGCCCGGCTGATTTAAAACTCATTTTAGTCGACCCTAAGCAAGTGGAATTAACACCATATAACGACATACCACATCTTTTAACTCCCGTAATTACAGAGCCTGAGAAGTGTATAAGCGCTCTAAAATGGGCAGTGTCAGAGATGGAAAGACGACTGCGGACTTTTGCTGGTGTTCACAAGAGAAACATTGCTGAATACAATAACCTATCTGACCAAGATTCTATGCCGTACATTGTGATTGTCATCGATGAGTTGGCGGATTTGATGATGATGGCCGCCCGCGATGTAGAAGCGCTTGTGGTACGTATCGCCCAGAAGGCGCGCGCTGCTGGTATCCACTTAGTACTGGCTACTCAGCGTCCGAGTGTTGACGTTATAACTGGATTGATTAAAGCTAACGTGCCATCACGGATTGCTTTTACGACGGCAAGTCAGGTTGACTCCCGAACCATTATTGATGGTATAGGGGCTGAAAAACTTTTAGGCATGGGTGATATGTTATATTCTACTTCTGAAACGCCTAAGCCAATTCGTGTTCAAGGTGCGTTTATAACAGATGAAGAGACAGTAAAAGTTAATGATTTTCTACGCATGCAACGACCACCTCAGTACGACGATGAAGTCGTAAGCCAGCCAGTTGTTTTGAATGGTAAAGGTGGAATTGTGGCTGATAACACGCACAATGCTGACAGCGACGATGATATGTTCAGAGATGCTGTTAGGGTAGTTTTTGAAAACCGTAAAGCCTCAACCAGTCTCCTGCAACGTCGTCTGCGCATCGGCTATGGCAGAGCGTCTAGGCTAATTGACGAAATGGAAGATCAAGGAATAGTAGGATCAGCAGTTGGCTCTAAGCCACGCGATGTTTTAATAAGTAGCATGGACGATGTCTTTGGTAGTTCTAGTTCAGTAGATCAAGATGAAAACGATGCGCTAGATGAGATTTAATGATTAGTTACAGGACGAAGATCCAGTTGTAGATCTTCGACAATCACCCTATAGGGTGCTTAGTTGTCTATTAGACAACTGTCGAAGGCTCACTACTGGGAAGAAGCTGCATTGGATGAAATATAGTAGCAGTAAGCAGTAAGCAGTAAGCAGTAAGCAGTAAGCAGTAAGCAGTAAATAGAGAATGGTGAATAGGAATGGTTAATCGCTAAAAATTTAGAAAATATACTCTAACACCTTGTTGTCGAAGGGCCTTTCTGGTATAATTACGTTTACAAACAACTAATTTCTGATTACAGCACTTTTGGCTTGTAATCCGAAGACCAAAGAAAGGAGTCATACATGGACAGTTATGAATTAGCTGTACTTTTTCACCCAGATTTAGAAATAGATCTAGAAAAAGCTGGTGCACAAATTGAAAAACTTGTGAGCGCAGCTGGTGGAAGAATAACAGCAACTGACAATTGGGGAAAGCGTAAGCTAGCCTATAAAATTGCAGGTCATGAACACGCCGTTTATGTATTCTATACACTTGAGCTACCAGGCCAAGGTGTACGAACACTAAACGACGCGCTTAACATCACTGGTGAAGTTATCAGATTTTTGATTACAAAACCTGACGTAAAAGCTATTGCTAAAGCAGAAGCTATGAAAGTTAGTCGTGATAAGCGTATTGCAGCACACGGCGACAAAGATACCGACGAAGACGAATCTGAAGACGAAGAATAATGTGAGTTGAAGTGGATTCTTGTTATCGTTTGTTATAACAGACCACTTCGTCAGCCAGGGGCTGACTGCGTTTCGCTTTTAGTCTGTTAGAACAAAGATAACTAGAATCCATCTAAGCTGGTGGAGTAGAATAAAAGAGTAAAACGGTTAAGAACGATATATAAGGAGGATACGATGAGAGGTTTTAATAAAGTTGTGCTAATGGGGAACTTAACACGGGACCCAGAATTGCGCGCGATACCTAGTGGGCAAAATGTATGTAGTTTTTCATTGGCGGTTAACCGAACTTGGAAAAACGCATCTGGTGAGCAACAAGAAGCAGTTGATTACATTGACTGTAATATTTGGGGCAAACCAGCAGAGATAATAAACCAGTACATGAAAAAGGGTAGTGGAATATTAGTATCTGGACGTTTGCAACAGCGTTCTTGGGAACAAGAAGGCCAAAAAAGGTCAAA
>JAGONL010000005.1:20465-24638 GCA_017993025.1 Candidatus Saccharimonadota bacterium | reverse complement strand
AAACTATCGTTAAGTGCCGGTACAAAACTTTGCAAAAAGCTAGTTTTAAGAGTAGTTGCTGACCCTAGAGTTACAGTCCCAACAACAATTTGCTGATCATAAGAAGTACAGGCGACTTTACCGGCAATTTCTATTTCTAGACTACCTCCTGAATAGTTCAAATTTCCACTGCTTAAACAGCCAGGGCTAAGTCCTGGAGCTACAGTACCGGAGCTCATAGATAGATTTCCGGTTGTCCCAGCCCCTTTTAATGTTCCTCCTAATAGTGAAGTTACACCAACGCTAGCGCCAGTATCGATTATCACAATATTATTCTCACCAACAGTTATATCTGTTGATGATTGATCGCCTGTATAAGTCCTAGTTTTAAGTGCTGATTGTGTAATAGTTGTGCCAATTGTGAGTTTTTCTACCGGGCTAGAACCCTCTAGAACGCTAAAATTACTTGCACCTGTAACTGCCCCTGATAAAGTTAAGTTGGCTTGACTTAGGGTAACCACAACAGCCTGTGTGGCAGTTATAGCCCCGCTTAAAGTAACTGTCTTAATTGTTGTAGGAGTCGTGCAGGAATCTGTAGCAGGTAGTTGATATGTTGAGACACTCCCACCATTGAACGTGATTGGTTTATCGAAGGTTGAATCTTCATTATTACTAATAATAAATCCTAAGTTGGCATTAGCTCCAACAGTGATAGCGCTAGCATTCCTAGCTATGGTAGTAGCTGTAGGTGGTATAAACAGACCTGCATATCCAGTTAGGTTGATTGCACCGCTAAATCCACTGTTATTTCCCTTGAACGGGTAACTAGCAGGTGCAGTACCAAAGTCGCAACCACCACCCGAGCCACCTGCATTTGGTACATCGAGTGTCAATGCCCCTGAACCACTTAAGGCTCCATCAAAGTTAGCATTTTCGAGCGTTACTGCATTAGAACCAATACTTAATGATCCAGTCGAAAGCACGCTTTGAATCCTGATACCAGGTGAACCAACTGTCAGGTCTACTTGTAGCTCTAAAACATATGTTCCGGTCTCTGTAATGTCCCCAGTAAGTGCAAGCGAATTTCCAGAAATAGTGAAAGTATTAGAAAATGCGGAATTAGTTAATGAGATGCCAGATAGCGACAAGCCGACTAAATCATTATTAAGAACCTCGTTTTGTGTCAAAATAGATTGGTCTAACACAAGTGAATCACCATTTTCTGGCACTGTGCCGTTGTCGCAGCCCGACCAGTTAGCTGCATTACTAAAGTTATTATCAGAACCTCCACCAGTCCAAGTACAGGTATCAACAGCTGCGGATGCTTGAGGTACTAGGATTCCTAACGGCGCCAGTAGGCTGACCACCAAGCTTATCAAGCTGGCTATTATTTTTGTTTTCATATTTTTTGCGCCCCTTCTTATTTTTGTCTGATTTCTTATTTGAGTTCTGTGTTTTTAAATACTACAACTTCAACTCTATTCCTAACTGTTTAGGCTGTCAAGTTGATTATGCTTATTGTTGATTATTCTACTACAGTCATCTCTTTTGTGCGGTGATGTGGGGTTCTTGGCCATATTTTGGTCTTGCAGGGACAAATTTGCCTGACTCAGCCGTAAAACATTTCTGCGCCCAATCATCGCCAGTCGCCTGAACTACTGGAACATTAAGGCTATACCCCAGAGCGTTTGCAGTGCTAAACCCGATACGCAAGCCAGTAAAAGACCCCGGCCCCTCATAAATTCCAACCTGTTTTATACTTTGCAAGGTTTCACCTTGCAAAGTGAGTAATTGTTCAATTTTCTCGAGTATAGTGCTGGCTAATGTGCGGTGAGCTTCCCACTTAATCTCAGCACGTTTTTTTCCCGATTCATACAAATAAAGTTCTGAAATTGGGCTGTCTGTTCTGATGGCTAACATTAACATGGATGATCCTCCAACATATCGGCGTCGATTGCATAATCTAAGGAATCCGAATATTCAATAGTTATTAATCTTTCATCTTCAGAGCTTTTTTGACGATAAATTTTAATAATAATTTTATCTCTGTTAGCTAGCATACTTTCGGCAAGTCCTGGCCACTCAACAACCACAACTGAGCTTGGTTCATTTATAAATTCCAACATTTCATATTCTACTTCTCCTAATGTATCAAGTCTGTAGAGGTCATAGTGATGAATCTCTAATTTTTTACCAGTATAAGTTTGGTTTATTGCAAAAGTTGGACTAGTTACGTCGTCACCACTGCCTATTCCTTCTGCAAGACCCCTCGTTAAAGCAGTTTTGCCTCCACCCAAATCGCTATCCAGTAGTATTATCTCACCACCCTTTAAAAGACCGCCGATACATTTGCCTATGCAAACAGTTTCTGACTCTTTATGGCTCACTATTTCTAATCTCATCTGTTAAATCATACCGCTCAAGTGCAAAAAAAACTAGGATATTGTCGCATAACTTAAAGTATAATTTTAATATGCTTCAGCTTTCTTCAATATTTTATAATCAAAAAATCTTGAGTCTTCGCAGCGGGGGACCAATAGGCCATGCATCTTGCCCGCTAATCGACCCAGATAATTTAAAAATAGAAGGTTGGTACGCGACTGCGCTGGGAGATAAAAAACCCATGATTCTGCCTGTCATGGAAGTACGCGATATTATATCTAAAGGAATCGTTGTTAATGATCATTCGTCCCTTACCCATATTGAGGATTTAGTACGGCAGAAAAGAATAATTGAACTTAGCTATGAATTAATTGGCAAACTTGTGCGGACAGACGACAAAAAACGCTTAGGAAAAGTTCAAGATTACGCCGTTGATGACGAATCTTTGTTTATAAAAAAGTTATACATTAATCAAAATATATTCAAAAATCTAACAGCCCAACAACTTGTAATTGATAGAAACCAGATAATAGAAATAACCGACAAAGAAATAATTATTAAAAATTATAGAGAAAAAGCACCGGTCGGAGAGACAGCAACGGCAACAAGCTAATTAACTCTCATCGTCTCTGTCACTCAACACCTGCTTAATGTCTCCATATGAAAAACCTTTACCAATCAAGTAAGCGGTCAGTTTATTAGAATCGGAATAACGTGGTCTGGTACTTAACTTGTTAACTAATTTTATTAGTGCCTCAGTTTCGTAAGACACTCCGTCGTTATCAGTAACTATATTTTGTATAGTGACAGGGGAGATACCTTTTGAAAATAGTTCGGATTTTATCGCTCTACTTGATTTATTTTTTCTCTGTCGAAGCTCCGTGAACCACTTAGCGAACGCTTCGTCGTTTAGGTATTTTCTGTCTGTGAACTCTTCTACCAGTGCTTCTATGTGGTCTTTCTCTGCCTTTTTACGGTATAAATAATCTCTAAATTCTCTTGTAGAATGCGGGCGTGACAGAAGCCACTCTAGTGCCCTGGCCCTTATTTTGCCTTCGTCTGATAGTTTTTTTAGCTGTTTTACTCGCTGTTCGTCTAGTTCGTCTTCTTTTTTTAGTCGCTCGTTCAGAAGCTGGTCAAGTGTCAAACTAAAAGTATATTTGCCATCCAAAAATATCGACACACGGTCAAGGTTCTTAACCTGCTGTTTAATTTGCGTAATTTTCACACTAACGCACCTCTTAAGAGCGAAAACATTACTAATCCGTAAATTATTTCAGGAATTATCCCCCACACCCTCTCGAATCTTTGAATATTAGAGTGAAACTTATTTATAGCGTTCTCTCTAGTAGACTTTATCGTCCCGAACTTTTCTGGTCCTATCCATATATAAATCCATGCAACGTCAGGAAGATAACCGAAAAAACCTGCAAGATAGTACCAGTTCGGAACTGATGCTTCAATTAAAAAATTTAAAAGAAGAACAAACACAAAAACATCTATCACTAACATCGTGCGAAAAATTTTTTTGTCTCTGCTTTCCCAATCCCTAAAGCCATAATGCGGTAAAGAGTCCAACAGGTAGTGAGAGGACGTGGCTAATGGCAGAGCAATATATGGATTTTTAGTAATAATAGCAATACCCACCCCAGTCATATAATGGTTTGTGAGTGTCATTTATTTTTCCCAGGTGCGTTTTTTATTCTTTTCTTCCTTATCTCTAAATGCTTGCTCTAAATCTACATCAAGATAGTTTGCTATAGACAATACAAAAGAAAACACATCCGCCAGTTCCTCGCCAGCAGTGCTCTG
>JAGONL010000005.1:0-20365 GCA_017993025.1 Candidatus Saccharimonadota bacterium | reverse complement strand
TTAGACCTCCGCTACTACTGAATCTTTTACTTTTTTAGCTATTTCTGCCAAAACCTTTGGATTTTCTTTTAGGTATACTTTGGCAGCTTCTCGGCCTTGAGCAATATTAGCTCCGCCATAAGCAAACCAAGCGCCAGCTTTTTCAACAATCCCCTTCTCTGTTGCTAGATCCAAAACGTCGCCTTCGGTGCTAATTCCTTGGTTGTACATAATGTCAAATTCGGCTTGGCGGAAAGGCGGGGCAATTTTGTTCTTTACAACTTTAACTTTTACCCTGTTACCAACGACTTCTTCGCCTACTTTAATTTGTGAAGTTCTTCTGATATCCATGCGCACGCTGGCATAGAACTTTAGCGCGTTTCCACCAGTTGTTGTCTCTGGATTGCCAAACATCACTCCAATTTTCATACGAAGCTGGTTAATAAACACAACTGTACATTTAGACCTGCTGATAATGCTGGTTAGTTTACGAAGAGCCTGGCTCATCAATCGAGCTTGCAAGCCCATATGTGAATCGCCCATGTCGCCTTCAATCTCAGCCTGCGGAACAAGCGCCGCTACAGAGTCAATAACAACAATATCCACGGCGTTTGAACGCACCAAAGTTTCAACAATCTCAAGAGCTTGCTCGCCACTATCTGGCTGGCTGACAAGTAGCGTTTCAATGTTTACACCCAATCTTTTGGCGTAGGCTGGGTCAAGCGCGTGCTCGGCATCAATAAAGGCCGCCGTTCCACCGCTTTTTTGTACTTCCGCAACAGCGTGCAGTGTAAGCGTAGTCTTACCAGAACTTTCTGGGCCGTATATTTCTACAATTCTACCCTTTGGTATTCCACCACCAAGGGCGATGTCTAAAGACAGACTTCCGGTAGGTATCGTCTCTACGTCAATCCGGTTGTCACCCTCAAGGTGCATAATTGAACCTTTGCCAAACTGCTTCTCGATCTGATCCATGGCTAAAGTTAGCGCTTTTTGCCTGCCGTCTTCGTCTTTACCACGCTCACCCATTGTTTTTGCTGTCTTTTCTTTAGCCATAAGTAATCGTTTCACTCTTGAGGACAACCAACGGTTTTCCTCAACACGCGGGACAGCCGAGTAAATCGTCTGTTCCGGTTGCTCTTTTCCCTCTAGAGCAAGCGAACACTCCCCTTTCATAAATTTAAGATTCTAATTATTACTGTAATTACCATTATAACGCATATGTCTATACTATTATCTTCACATGTTAAGCTAGTAGCTAGTTGCTTGTGTTTATTGTTAGGGTTTAGGGTGTAGGGTGTAGGGTTTAGCGAGCAACTAGATTCTAGCTTCGAGCTACTAGATACTAGCTACGAGATACGAGCTACTAGGCACGAGCTACTAGATACTGAAGCCACAAGCATGATAGAATGAGATTGATTTTATAAAATGGTGGCGAAAAGAAAATAACAGATGAAAATTCCAGAAAAAACAGCAATTGAAATTTTGAAAAAGTCAGGGGCTTTTAATGATGAAAAGATTACCGAACTTACCGAACAGGCAAAAACCGAGAATACTGAACTTTATGAACTGATAGTCAAGCAAAACGTTTTAAGCGAATCTGAGCTTATTAAAGCTTACTCCGATGAAATTGGTGTTCCGTACACTGAAATTAACGTCAAAGAGCTTAATAAAGAGATACTGAAACAAATACCCGAACATATTGCGAAACTTTATAATATGGTCATATTTGATGGGCCGCTTGAAGACGTTGATGAGCCAAAATCTATCGCCATGGAAGACCCAGATGATTTGCAAGCACTTGATGTCTTGCATAAACTTTTTGGTCAAAAAATCAAAGTGTTTATCGCTACCCATTTCAATATACTGTCCGCTCTAGACCAATATCGTGGGAACATTGGCAGTGAAATATCTAAAATTGTGACTGATTCCGAAGAACAGGATGAAAGCGATGAAGAAATTTCCGAGGAAGATATTGCTGAAGATTCTCCAATTGCTCAGACAGTAAATCTGGTTATTGAGTATGCTGTTAAGTCTGGTGCTAGCGATATTCATATTGAGCCACGCGACAAACAAGTTCTTATACGTTACCGTGTTGACGGAGTGCTTAAAGAAGCCAACAGATTGCCGAAACGTACTCTAAATGCACTTGTGTCTCGTATAAAAATCCTTTCAAACTTAAAAATTGACGAGCGACGAGCACCTCAAGACGGACGATTTAAAATTACCATGAACGGACGCGTTTTTGCGTTTCGTGTATCAACCTTACCGATAACAGAGGGCGAAAAAGTTGTTATGCGTGTTTTGGATGAGTCTAGCGAACCTCTTAGCCTAGAAACGCTTGGGTTCTGGGGCAAAGCATTATTAGATATCCAAAACGCCAGTCGTCAACCACACGGCATGATTCTGGTAACCGGCCCAACAGGTTCTGGCAAATCCACTACGCTACACAGTGTTCTGCATATTTTAAACAAACCAGACGTCAACATCAGCACAATCGAAGACCCGGTTGAGTATAAGCTAGAAGGTGTAAACCAAACCCAGGTAAATCCTGTGGCTGGCATGACATTCGTAGCAGGACTTCGCGCCTTACTTCGACAAGACCCCAATATCATAATGGTCGGAGAAATTAGAGACGGCGAAACTGCTGGGCTTGGAGTTCAGGCCGCGCTAACTGGGCACTTAGTTTTTTCAACCCTACACACAAATAATGCCGCAACTTGCCTACCACGATTATTAGATATGGATATCGAACCGTTTTTGATTGCCAGTGTTGTTAGAGTTGTGATTGGACAACGTCTAGTTAGAAGGCTTCAGCCAGAAGATTGCGAACAATATGCTCCTTCAGACGAAGAACGAAAAGAAATTGAGAGAGTATTTGGTATAAAAACTAAAGCAGACTGGGATGTGATTCTTAAATTATTGCAAGAAGCGCAAGAGCATTTTGGTCAACCTAAATCTACAAAGTTAATGCTTTGGCGCCCTAAACGTGACTTAACAAATGACCGCACGGGCTATAAAGGTAGAATGGGCATCTACGAAGTGCTGAGCAATAGCGATAGTGTCCAAAAACTAATTGTCAGCAATGCCACAAGCGAAGAAATTCAAGCCCAGGCCATGAAAGAGGGTATGGTAACCATGCAGTTAGATGGTCTCATTAAAGCGCTACTCGGAATGACAAGTATAGAAGAAATTCTACGGGTAACACGTGAGTAATTGGAGAAAAAACAAATCGTACGAGGTACGAGGTACGAGGTACGGAGTCGGGTGCTTAGAATATCTAAATTTTTGCGCGTTACTTCCCCGCGTTTTTATAACTTCATACTTCTCACTTCGTACATCTCACATTAAAGGTGTTTATTGTGGCTAAATTTGAATATACGGCAACTGGGCCAGACCAAAAACAGCACAACGGTGTACTTGAGGCCGCCGATGAAAACGCTGCCAGAAGTTCGCTCGTTCGGCTAAAGTTAAGACCACTAATGATAAAAAAAGTTCAGAAGAAAAAGGGCGAAATAAACATACCGTTTTTATCTAAAGGTGGTGGCAAAGTAAAACCAAAGGACTTGGTTATTTTTACTCGACAACTGGCAACTATGATTAACGCCGGAGTGCCTTTAGTACGAAGTCTGGCAACCATGAATGCACAGACGGAAAGTCCGGCACTCAAAAAGCATTTAACTCAAATCAGTAAAGATGTCGAGGGCGGTATGGCGTTTGCCGAAGCACTAGAACATCATAGCGATATATTTAACCCAATTTACGTCAACATGATACGTGCTGGTGAAGCTGGTGGTATATTGGACGAAATCCTCCTTAAACTAGCAATACAACAAGAGAAAGATGCTGCCATTCGAGCTAAGTTTAAGAGTGCTATGACCTATCCAACAGTACTGGTTACAATTACAGTATTAGTATTTATAGCGCTTATGACCGTCGTGGTACCCAAAGTTGGAACCATTATTGCAGATCTTACGGGTGGCGAGTTGCCGACTATGACTAAAGTTATGGTGGGTATCAGTGATGTTTTGATTAATTTTTGGTACATACATCTTAGTGTTGTGTTTGGTGGAAGTTTCTATTTAAGAAAGTTTTTAAAAACAGCCCGTGGCAGAGAGACAAAAGACAGACTTCTTCTTAAGTTGCCTGGTATAAATATAATTGTCATAAAAATTATAGTCGCTAGGTTTTCTAGAATTTTTGCTAGTCTTATGGGTGCAGGAGTTAGCGTTCTGGACTCTCTGGAAATAACTTCAAAAGCGATTGGAAATGTTGTTGTGGAAAAAGAATTAAAAGCAGCTGCAAAAAACGTAGCCAACGGAGAACAGCTAAGCGTTTCTTTAAGTACAAGCAAAGTTTTTCCACCAATTGTTAGCCAGATGATGAGTATCGGTGAAGAAACCGGTCAGAGCGATACTGTTTTGGTTAAAGTTGCAGATTTCTACGAAGAAGAAGTCGACGCCGCTGTCGATGGTATGAGTTCCATTCTTGAACCTATTTTAATTGTAGTCATGGGTGGTATGGTTGGTTTAATTGCTGTTAGTGTTATAGGTCCAATAAGCTCACTTGCAAATAATATATAAATTCATACATAAATTTACTTGACACTAGTGACGCCATGATAGATACTTTATAAACATAAGCCTCTTAGCAACAGCGCCAAAGAGTAAGCTTTAAATAACTAATCAAGGAGGTGGGCTCCAATGCTCAAACTACAAAAGAAACTACAAGCCGGTTTTACAATCATCGAGCTTTTAATCGTGATTGCAATCATCGGTATTTTGGCAACGTTAGTACTAACTAACTTCCAAGGTGCACAAGCTAAAGGACGTGATACTGTTCGAAAAAATGACATCAACAGCATTTATCAAAAACTTGAAGAGTACTACAACGAAAACGGTAGCTACCCTAACACAGACTTAGTAGCAGCAACTTTCCCAGGAATTGATGCTGGAGCGTTAACAGACTCTGATGGTGCAGCTATTGTAAGCTCATTTGCAATTGCAGCAACACCTACAGTCCCAACACTAACAACAACTAACGAATATGCATACGTTGCCTACGGTGACGGAACTGCTGCTTCGTGTGTAGAAAACGCCGCAAATGATGGTTGTTTGCATTACACAGTAGCAACTTTCTTAGAGAGAGAGTCACAATACGAAAAGGCTAGTCTAAACTAGTAAATTCGTTTCTTGAACTTAATAAAAACACCCTTAGAGAAAACTCGAGGGTGTTTTTAATTGGATAATAATATTTAGAAAAGTAAACCTAAAACCATGAAACTCAAAGCGAGCCACAAAGTACTCGCGACAAAAGATTAACTAAGGTATAATTAACTTATATAAAACTTATGGTTATGTAATTTAGGATTAATAAACAGGGATGGGAATTTTCTACAAAGATGAACCAGTATTCGGCTTCGACGTAGGTCAAAGCTCGATTAAAATCATGCAGATTTCACAGTCGAATAAACAGTCCACAGTAATGGGCTACGGAACTACGACTTTCGATATGGGCGCTGTTATTAATGGGGTTATAGTAAATCCTGAAGTGCTTATAAAGGCTGCCCATGAACTTATTGAAAAACACATGGTGGGAAAACTGACAACAAAACACGTAGCAGTGTCTCTTCCGAATGCACATAGTTTTAGTAGAGTAATCACACTACCAAAAATGAACCAGAAAGACCTAAAAAGCGCGGTCGGACTAGAGGTTGACCAATCTATACCTATGCCGGTTGAAGATTTGTACTACGACTACAGCATCGCCAGAACGCTTGAAGACGGAAGTATTGAAGTGCAGATAGTTGCATGTCCAAAAGAGATAGTCGACTCTTATTTAGTTGTTTTTGAGGCACTCGGGCTTGAAATATCTCTTATCGAATCAAATATTGCTGCAGTTACCCGTATAGTTGTGCACGCCGAAGCCCACGATGTAAATACCCTGATTGTAGACATTGGTTCTACGGCTTGTGATTTATCAATATATGACGGTACGGCTATACGCGCAACTGGTACGGTTGACTGTTCCGGGGAGCGTATCACACAACATATTGCCGATGCTCTTGGGGTTAGCCTACAACAAGCGCATAGCATTAAAACTCGATATGGGTTAGAACTTAGTAAAAAGCAAGACAAAATTGTAAAGGCCGTAGAACCAGAGCTAAATAAACTAATCAACGAGATTAGAAAAGTAATACGTTATTTTGCTGACAGAGAAAGTAGCGGTGAGCCAATAGGTCAAATAATTATTCTCGGTGGTGGTGCTAATCTGCCGGGCTTAAGTACCCACATAACTGACAGAACCCGTGTCCCAACAAGACTTTGTGCTCCCTGGAATAATATATCTTTTGGCCATCTTCAACCGCCTCACGAGCTAGAAACTACGCTATATACAACAGCTAGTGGGCTTAGCATGGTAAAGGCCGAGGAACTTACAGTATGATAAATTTACTACCTCCAAAGATTAAAGAGGAGCGTGCCTATGGCAGAAAAAACGTATCGCTTTTTGGTTATAGCACGGCACTTTTGGCTACTGCTCTTAGTACAGCTGTTATTATGTTGCTTAGTCTACAGTTTATAGGTTCCGAAGAGCCAACTTTAAGGGTTAGCCTGGAATCGGATCAGGCGCGCGTAACTACTCTTGAGGCTGAAATAAAATCAATTGAAAATATTGCCACACGTCTTGAAACTGCAAAAAAAGTAAGTGAACGGTCGGTTAAATTATCTGAACTAATTCCAAAAATAGGTGCAGTTCTCCCAGATGGCGCTATACTTAATGCCCTATCTCTAACTGGTGGCGTTACGGATTCTCTCCAACTGGATGTAGACCTAAAAGAGGCCAATCTGGCTGCTGTTCTGATACGAAATTTAGTAGAATCTGATTTATTTGAAGCAGCCGATATATCGTCATTGTCCCCTCGAGGTTCAACCACGGGTGAATCATCAAGTGACTCATATCAGTTCACCGCTTCATTAACAGCTAATTTTACTGGCACTGCGGAGGCTAAGAAAAAATTAGCAGCTGCAGAAGCAGTTAAAAAGGCAGCTGCAGAAGCGGAAGCAGCGAAGGCGGCAGAAAAATGAAAATTGGACCTAAACAATTCTTCTACGTCATGATAGCAGTAACAATATTGTCGTTTGGCGGTATAGCTGGTGCGTTTTACTGGGGTGATACTCAGCTCAAAAACAAGGCAGACACTGTTTCAAACCTAAAAACAGATTACGATATTGTTCAGGCTAAACTTGCTGCTTTAAGTAAAGCAAAACAAAGTACTTCTTTGTCCACAAACGCGGAAAGCTTACTGGATACTCTACTGCCGAAAGAAAAACAACAGGAAAAACTTGTTGTAGATATACTATATACCGCTACAGCAGAGGCTGGCATACCCCAGGCAAACATTGGTGCTTTAACTTTTGCTGGTGATGGTGAAACATCAGACTTGTCAGGTACAGAGCAATCTAAAGACGTACCTGGTGTTTATACATACCCTTTTTCAATATCAGTTCAAGAAATTAGTTTTGATCAGCTACTACTATTCCTAAAAGAAATTGAAAATAATGGTAGGTTGGTACAGGTTGAAGATTTACAAATTACTCCAAACAAGATTGCTCCCGGCCAAATAAGCACAGTCAGTTTATCATTAGTAGCGTTTTTAAAACCATAAGGAATTAACATGGAAGACATTAAAGCAAAATTAGGAAAACTCAAAATATTTGGCGACACCGGAGTAGGACTAATCACGAAACATCGCTTTATTTTGTTATTTATGATTTTAGGTACTGCTATTGCTTTTGCCTTAATAAAAACCCAATCCTTTATTGACATACCCCGGAACGAAGATAGATATGCAGAGGAAACACTAAAAATTAAATATAAGCAGATAGATGAATCAACACTAGCATTATTTGCACCGACTCAAGACGACAAACAAGTTGAAGTAAATTCCCAGTTTGACCCAACCAGAAATAACCCTTTCACGGATTAATTATTTGACGACGCTTGTTTAACAGTTTCTGCGCCGATATCTTTAATGGCTTCTGCTGATGGCGAGTTGTTACTTGCTAGCTTTCGTGTCTTTACAGTTTGAGCATCGTCGTCATTCGCAAATTGACCCAGCACTTGCTCACGTGCATCAAGAATAATTTTTGCGAAATAATCTGGATTAGGGCAATATGAAAAATGAAAGTTAACTTGTTCACCAGCTGTTTCAATATTAAGCGTACCGTAATTAAAAAATGTTTGTAATACTCCCCGCTTAATCGCTGTAACATCTTCTACGTTATTGATATTTAGTTGTGACACCTTTCGGCTAAATAAACCAAACTGCAAAACTTGAGTAACGTTTCTGTCTGTGATAATTATACGATTTTCTTTATAAATAATAGTAGAAATAGTAAGTACAATAAAAGCCACTAAAACAGAAGCGATAGTAAAAATATTACCAATAAAAAACGCAGTATCTGTATCCTCTAAGACTCTTGGGAGCAAAAAGTAAGCGAGTCCAATAGCAAAAACCATCCCTACGCCAACCTGTATGTACAACATGATGATACCCAAGGGGTGTTTATGGGTGTCGCCAAGCTTAACCTCATCTGGGTCAACTTGCTCCATTGAATTAGATCGCTTGTGCATATTGGACATTATTATAGCAGTTTTTCTTGTGGATTGTCTCTTGATTCAGCTACTTTTTTTCCCATATGTTCGTAGGCCTTTGCAGTTGCTTTTCGGCCTCTAGGAGTTCTCTCTAAAAATCCGATTTGCATAAGGTATGGCTCATAGAAATCCTCAACTGTGCTTATTTCGTCACCTAAAACTGCAGCTAGGGTGTTTAGACCAACAGGGCCACCACCGTGATTGTCGATAATTGCCGCTAGCAACAACCTATCAGCTGGGTCTAGACCCATAGAATCCACTTCCATTAAATCAAGTGCCTTATTAGTTATCTCGGTGTCAATTATGCCGTCACCGTTGACGTCTGCATAATCTCTAACCCGTTTAAGTAGTCTATTAGCAATACGCGGCGTTAATCTTGACCTAACTGAAAGCGCTTTGGAAGCTTTTGGGTGTATTTCAGTGTTGAGTATTTTTGCGGAGCGGTTTACTATTTTTGCAATCTCTTCAGGGTTGTAATATTCCAAACGGTGTAACATACCAAACCTATCCCTCAGAGGTGCTGCTAGAGCTCCTGTACGGGTTGTGGCGCCTATTAATGTAAACTTAGGCACATCAAGTCGCAGACTTCTGGCACTTGGCCCTTTACCAAGCATGATGTCAATTGCGTAATCTTCCATAGCAGAATATAAAACTTCTTCTACAGAGCGATTAAGTCTGTGAATCTCATCTATAAACAAAACATCACCCTCGCCGAGATTTGTAAGAATGCTGGCAAGGTCTGCTGCTCTATCTATGGCCGGACCACTTGTAACCCTAATTTGCGCTCCCATTTCGCGGGCAATAATGTTGGCTAGAGTAGTTTTGCCAAGTCCTGGAGGGCCATAAAGCAGAATATGATCTAGCGGTTCTTCGCGTTTTTTAGCCGCATCAATCGACACCTGGAGAATTTTTTTAATTCTTTCCTGTCCAACATAATCTGAAAAACTAGTGGGACGCAGAATATTTTCAATTCGCTGTTCGTCCTGAACAGAATCGTCGTCATCCTGTGTAGGGTCAACTATACGTTCTATTGCCATTACCTACCTACCTTCAATGCCTGTTTTATCCTGTCGTTTGTTGAAAGTTTTTTATCTATTCCCCTAAGCAATTCCACAGCTGTCTGGGGACTATGTCCAAGTGATATTAATGCTTCTACTGCTTCATCTGTTATATTTGCGTCGCCAAGAAAATCTGTAGCTGAAGCGCTGGCCTCTAGACCGACTTTGTTCTTTAAATCAACAACTACTCTCTCAGCGACTTTTTTACCAACACCTTGAGCGCCTGAAATAAATTTAGTATCGCCACTAGCAATTGCGGAGCGAACTTGACCCTCGGAACCTATATTCAAAATCGCCATACCTGCTTTTGGCCCAACACCGTTAACACCAATTAGTAGTCTAAACAAATCTTTGCGTGATTTTTTAGAAAAACCAAATAGTTCATGCGCATCTTCTTTTATTTGCTCTGCTATAAATAAATCGCACTTAGAACCAAGACTAAGCCTTTGTTGCTCGTCAAAACATACATGTACTCCATACCCAACCCCAGCGCACTCAATAACCACCAGGGTTCCCTCGTGTTCTATAACTTCCCCTCGTAACCTGGAGATCATCTTATACCCTTTTCTTTAAACGAAAAATGTACTTTGGTAGAACAATTAAATTTTTCTTGTGACAAAGCATATTTTAAAACATGGTGCGAAGCAAAAAGATTAAATTGTTCAGCAAATACGTTTTGCAGTAAGAAATAGGGTGTGAGATGGTTTCCAACTATCATACTTACAGTTTACAGCATACAACTGATAGTTTATAGCTAGTGTGTTTGAATTGACGCTGTGTGAGTCAGGGCACAAGCTAGAGCGTCTGCACAGTCGTCCGGTTTTGGTTTGTTTTTCAACCCCAATTGCACTCGTACCATTTCCTGAATTTGTGCTTTGGTGGCTTTACCGTACCCCGTCATCGCCATTTTTATCTGCAGTGGAGTGTATTCGAATATCGGTATCCCCTGCTCTGCTAGTGCTAACAAAATTACTCCCCTGGCCTGTGATACTTTCATAGCAGTTGTGACATTTTGTGCAAAAAACAGCTTCTCTACACATGCAACGTCTGGTTTCATCTCAGTTATAAGCTCTTTTATAGAAACGTATAGCTCCACTAGTCTATCGGCGTCAGTATCGCCAATAGTTGTCCTAATAACACCTGCGTCAACAAGTTTTGGGTTTGATTTTCTTTCAATTAAACCAAAGCCAATTATTCCGCTACCTGGATCAATCCCTAATATTTTCATTTCCGGGATCGCAATATACTACTTTTTACTTTATAAATCCCAAAATAAACAAAAGATAAAAGAAGTGTATTTCCAACATAAGCTAGAGGAAATTGCCTATTATACTCTTCACCGCCATAACTCGATAAATATGGCTCTTCTACATATTCAGAGTCTCCTAGAAATCTTTTATTCACGAAGGGAGCACCTCGATCTACGATAACTACATCTCCACATGTAGGTACATTCATACAAAGACAAGATGGACATCCTGCAGGCGCAATAACCTTAATAGTTTCGATATTCATATTAACGTAATAAGTAGTGCATATGAAAAGTGTAAATAATACTAGATTGATTAGTTTTTTTTGAACTTGTATCATGCCAAATTTGTGTGGGTTGCCACTACATCATCAAGGTCTTCAAGTGTCTCAAGTAATCGATAGACTTTGCCCAGGGTTTCTTCGTTTTCAACTTCTACTTTCGTGTTTGGCAGGTAGATAAGTTCGGATTCTTTTATGTTAAGTCCAGCGTTTTTTAAAACCTCACGCACTTTGCCTAAATCTTTAGAGTCGGTGTATACGTCCATACCGCCGTCTTCTTCCACTGCGTCTTCCGCACCAGCTTCTAGGACTTGCATTAAGGCGTCTTCGCCAGTCTCATCCAACCTAATGTATCCTTTACGGGTAAACTGAAAAGCCACAGAACCTTTATCTGCGATTGCTCCGCCAGTTTTATTGAAAGCTGTTTTAACTTCAGGGTATGTGCGGTTAATATTATCTGTTGCGCATTCAACAAGCACAGCAACTCCACCAGAGGCGTAGCCTTCGTACATTACCTCCAGAAGTTGTGCGGCGTTTTTATCGCTAACACGCGCAATAGCTCTTTCGATATTGACGTTCGGCATATTGGCGGCTTTAGCCTTTTCAATAGCAAGCGCTAAGCTAGGGTTCATGGCCGGGTCGGCGCCACCACGGGCAGCCAAAGCAACCATGTTGCCAAGTTTAGTAAACACAGCACCACGGGCTGCATCTTTTGCGCCTTTTTCCCGCTTTATTGTTGACCATTTACTGTGTCCGGACATATTAAACTCCATTTAGTTCAGTATTTATACACTTATAATAACATGACCTCTGTTACAATAGTACTCCGTAACATTGACTTTTGCGTCATTTTGACGGATAATGACCCCTGTTACTTAAAAATTTATAATTATCGTAGCTAGTGTAGCTTTCCGATTTTGCGAGAGGATTCGCGAAATCGAGAGGAAGTGGCTTGGTTGGGTAGTCAACAGTGGCAGGAAACTTGTTTTGCTGACACTGCGACTAAACAACCATCACACACTGACGACGGGTCCATAGCTCAGCTGGTTAGAGCACCTGCCTTTTAAGCAGGGTGTCGTGAGTTCAAGTCTCACTGGACCCTCCAAAAATAGAACCGTCCTTTTGGACGGTTTTGTTTTTGTATTGTCTTCAGTGATACTTGACCACGACACCCGTCAGGTGTCGTGAGTGAAAACTGCCAGTGGCAGTTTGCAAGGAAACCTACTCTTGAAAACTTGTTTTCAAAGATGTAGTTTCGGGGTCGCCAAAGGTGACCAAGTCTCAATATAGTCATTCTAAAGTCGGGGTAGCTGAAAGTGATCGCGGAACGTGGGCAAGTCTCACAGTCGTTATCTAAAACACCTTATCCCATTTACTTTTATGTAAAATACCCAATACAGACGTACCAAAATGTCCAAATCGTGACTCATAAAAAGTCGCATCTATTCCTTCTTGTTTTATAGCATCAACGAGCTTTGCTCCATCAAAAACAATTTTGTCACTCTTGCCTAGAAAACTTACAATTTTTCTATCTTTAAGTTTTTCTAATTGATACAGTGTCTCGACCGGTAACGTTAACTTCTCTAATTCCTTCTCTGTTTTAAGTCCGTTCTGCATAAGTGTTTCAATGAAAGGTCTTGATGGTTTATGCGTCCACAATAAATGCGACAGGGTTCTGTATGGTACAAACAATATAACTGATTTTATGTTTTCGTGCATTTTAGCTGTGTATAGTGATAGGACTGAACCAAAACTCAGTCCTAATACTGAATACTCAACTTCAATTGAATTATTTGAAATAACTTCATCAACAGTCTTGTCTACCTGCTTTATTAAGTCTATAAAATCATTAAAATCATATTCTCTAATTGCACTTCTCCAAGCAAAGTCAAAACCTATCACTGTAATTCCCATTCTATTTATTAAAAAAACAGTCCACCGGTATTGCCACATTTTTGTAAATCCGGCCGGGAAAAAGAACATAATCTTTTTCGAATTTTTAGCTTTATATGTCTTTGTATGAAAATAGGCAGTCATTATTAACTATTCTACCGTACATTCTAATGCTTCGAATGCTTAGAGTGTTTAGAATGTTTTGATTGCTGAAGCATTACCACTAATAAACTCATAGAAATTCCACCAGCTACAAATAGAGTTTTAAATTCTTTCAAATCCTGCCATGTTGAGTTTCTAGTATTTTCCATCAACCAGCTAACACCCGTTGTATAAGGCAAAATTAACCAAAGCGTAGATGCGAGCAATATTATGACTAATATATGCAATGGCAGTAAGCTAGTTTTTAAACTATTTTTAAATAGCATAGATGCAAACACCATGGTTAATATAACTACCGCAAGCCTGATGTAGGCTTCGCCCTCGCTTGGGATAATTGCACCGGCAGTACTCACAACGGCCGGATCCAAAGAGTCTAACAACACAAGCCCAGAACAGCTAGCTAGAAACATAATTCCGGCATTAGATTTAAAGACAAACAGAAGTAGAAGCGGTAATCCTAGAAATAAGCCTAAAGAAGCAATCAAAGTAATCATGCTAATGCTAGTTTAGCATAACCTAGAATTTTAGAGTTACACCAGTTGTTATGCCGGCCTGAGTAGCACTTCCAGCATTTATTTCTAGTCCGTACTTTGCAGGTTCCGCTGGACAAAAAGATTCTGGATACGTATCTGGACTTACGTTTTCGGCTACATTCAAAACTTGTTTTTTATCATTCATCCAAACCATATCGATTGAAAAATTCATATCTTTCATCCAGAAACAATTATTGTTATTTTGATTATCAAAAACAAATAACATACCAGTTTCATCGCCCAGACCTTCTCGTCCTGACAAACCCTTTGCCCTAAGTTCCGGTGTGTCTACTATTTCAATCGCAAAGTTTTTATTTGGTGCATATAATTTAGTTTTAGAATCTAAAACAGAACTTATGCCGTTTACTACAGCCCAAACGCCAAAAAACAGAAGTAATAATCCTAAAACTAAATGGAAAGGTTTTTTGTTAGGCGCCAACTCTGTCACGCCTTGCAGTTCGTTTTGCGTTTTGTTCTACATATTCGACTATTTCGATTGCAACATTTCGTCCGGTAACTTTTTCTATACCAAACCCCGGGCTTGAGTTTACTTCCAAAACAAGTGGCCCTCTGGCTGAGCGCATAATATCAACACCACAAACGGCAAGTCCCATCGATTTCGCGGCTTTTTGAGCAACTTTACGTTCTTCCTCGGTTAATTTTGCTACTGTTCCTTCGCCACCCTGGTGTAAATTTGAGCGAAAATCGTCGTCTAAGCCTTTGCGTTTCATGCTAGCAACTACTTTTCCGTTTACTATAAACACACGGATATCTTCACCGGCCGACTCGCGAATAAATTCTTGCATAAGTATGTTTGTGCCATCGTCGTCCATAACGTGAAAGGCTTGCATAACGCTTTTTGCGGCTTTTTTGGTCTCTGCTAGCACAACACCATTTCCGTGTGTACCACGTGCTAGCTTAATAATAACTGGCAATTCGCCCAACTCGTCAATTAGGTCTTCTACTTCTGCACCGTTACGTGTAAAAACTGTTTTAGGTATGCCTACGCCAGCACGTGCCATTAGCTGTAATGAGCGAAGTTTATCGCGTGAACGGTTAATCGCTATGGAGTTTGCGGTTGTAAATACTCCTTGCATTTCAAACTGACGCACAATGGCTGTACCATAACGAGTCATGCTACTTGCGATTCTTGGGATAATTGCATCGTAACCTGTTAGAACTTCGCCGTGATAGCGAACCTCCGGGTTACTAGATTCAATCGAAGCAAAACAATCCTTATATTTAATAACATCTACTTCATGACCACGTAGCTTAAACTCTTCTTTTAGTCTTTTTGTGGAATAATTTCCAGGTCCGTTAGATAAAATAGCTATTTTCATTGCGCCTCCTCGTCTTCGGTTCCGTCGTCTTTATCGAGCCACTCTTTCATCTGTTTCTTTAGGTGCTTTCGGTCTACATGAACTACTGTTGTGTCTACAATAAATCGTTTATTAAGTAGTGTTCGTCCGATTAGTATTGGGAAAGTTTTAGTACTTCTATCTGCTAAGGTAAATGAGGTTCTGAATACTTTTCCGGCCATGTGAACTTTAAATTCCACTTTATAGCGCTGTTGTCTTTCACCGAAAGAATTCTCAACCATAGTTGTCGAAAATTTCTGTACTTCAATTTCTCTGCTGTATGGATAGGCTGGGTGTCCACCAAGAAGGTTAAACTTTAGGACTGTTTTACCGTTCTTCTTCTTTACTTCTCTAATATGAGTAGCATGGATAGATGACATGTAGGCACCAGTGTCAGTTTTTGCTGGGACGTCGCTTATAAGCTTGGCAGGAAAATCCAAAAGCTCTGCTCGGCCAATAATTGTTTTGTACTTTGACATATCTGTATAATTATATCAGAAAACGTTATTAAAGTCAATCCCCAACCCTTAATTTACTCCTATTATATCACTTACGCTCTACGCTGCTATCAAAGCTGACTGCCGAGGGTCTGAAGGGTCAATTTTACCTTTGTTTTGTCGTATAAATTCACGATGTAAATATTCTTGGGGTTTTGGTGTTTGCATCGCTTCTTCAACTATTCTATTCCAGTAAGGTATAGCGATTAACAGCTCACCCCTGTCATAAGCTGTGTCTTTTGTGAATATTGGTATGTGCCCGTCTACAAGTAGTGTAGGGTCACACGGCGTACCTCTAAAAAAACGCTCAACAGGCGTCGTGAAGTCGTTTTTAATTTCTTCCTCTATAAGTGTTGCGTCGATATCGCGGTTGTCCGATAATCTTACTGCTGTGGCAATTTTTTTCATTACTTCTTTGATTTGCCTGTCGTCAAAACCTCTGTAAGCCAATGCAGGTATTAAAGTATAATCGTGAAGTTCAGAAATTTTTATTATTGACTCGTCGTCGCCCTTAAGAATTTTTTCACCAAGTCTATTGTTGCCTTCTTCATAATCCAAATAACTTATCCAGTTTCCATGCTCGTCCTGTGTGAAAACACCTGTTGATAATGCAGGCTCCCCAGACATCACACCCTGCAAAGACTTAACGGCGTGTGTTGCTTCATGAGGCATAATTCCTGTGACAGTTCTTGAGGCTCCCATTTCAGCACTTCTTTTTGCGCCTATAACTACGGCTTGTTGTCCAGATTCCCAGCTAGCAGCTGAGCCATCTGGATCGAGGACTACATTAAATTCAGGTATATCCATAGTTTCAGATAGTCCTAAAGAACCAAGAACAAAGGCGCTGTAAAGTTGTAGGCCAGTAAAAACAATTTCCCTTTTATCATAATCTGGACCCTTACCCTGTTTTAAAGCAATATTTTCAGCCATCAATGCTTGTGCTTCAACTAAAGGACCCCTAAATAATCTCCACTCTTTATCTAACATTAGCTCAGCTTCTTTTGATAATTTTGGAAGTTCCTTAAAATCTGTTGGGACAGTAACACCGTCGACATTTATAACTTCACCGTTTGGCAAAGTTACGCTAAATCCTTCTTCTATCTGACGCCACAGTTCTGAAATAAATGGATTATCAAGGTCGCTATTTTGTTTAAACGTTCCAAGAATGGAGCCTGCAAGCTCTTGATCAGGCTTACCGTACAGCCTTTCACTCATCGCTACAAAATCGGACGCTGCTTGCTGGCGGTCTTCTGGAGATTTAGGGTTATTCAGAGTATGGGCAGCCCTTAAAAACTCTACTTCCTCTAATCTGTACTTAATAGATGAAACCGTTGCAGACTCTAATCCGAATGTTGCTATTGCCAACTCTAGACGGTCATTAAGCTCATTTGTCATTTCATCAAATTGCGTCGTTTCTGCAAGTCTTGGATAATCCATTTTTAGGTGTGTTGATTGTCCAGAACTAAACTTATTCTTGTTGTCTGAGCGGTTTGAGTCGCCACCAAAAGATTCGTAAGTTTGTAGAGCTAGTGAAGGGTAATTTATAGGATGAAAATCCTGCGCATCAAATTCTGGCTGATGTGGCTCAACATTGGTTACTTCGTTGATTATTTCTGTTTGTATTTCTGGCATTACAAATGCCATTATAGCATATAATTAGACTTTTTACAAGTTAATTAGCTTGTAACTCTTTTGTATGCAAAGTAAATAACAACTCCAAGGATTACTAACATCATAATAATCAAAGTAATGAAACCTTGTTCGCGCTTTTTAATTTGTTTTTTTATCATTAGCTTAATAATACAACCGTATTAATTATCAAGCAAGGTTCTACCGTTACTTAAACCAGCCTTTTTTTACGTTTTCTTTAAACTTTTCTAGAAGTTCTTTTTGTTCTTTGGTGAGTTTGGTTGGGGTATCTACGTTAACGGTTACAATGTGTGCGCCACGTGAGTCGTTTCTAAGGTGTGGAACGCCGTGCCCGGATAGTTTAAAGTCTGTACCGTTTTGAGTGCCTGCCGGTATTTTCATGCGTACTGGACCGTCGACTGTAGCCACGTCTATCTCACAGCCAAGAGACGCGTCAACCATGTCTATGTGCACCCTGCTTAGAACAAGTTCGCCCTCCCTTGTAAACTCTTTGTGTGGCTTCACACGGATATGTACATACAAATCACCCTTTTGACCATTTGCTGTGGATTCTCCATATTCCTTTAGTCGAATAGTGGCTCCGTCATCAATTCCAGCAGGTATTTTAATCTTCACATTCTTAGTTTTTCTTTGCACACCAGTTGCGTCACAAACGCTACATTTAATTTCTGGTATTTTACCTTTACCGCGACATTTTTGACAGGTTACAGCTTGTTGGATATTGCCAAATATTGTTTGAGCAACGCGTACTTCTTGGCCAGAGCCTTTGCACGTTTCACAGGTTACAAGTTCATGACCTGGCTCTACTGTAGTTCCTTTGCAATGTTCGCAAACATCATTTAAGTCTAGTTTTACCTCGGTCTCAACACCAAAAATAGCTTCTTCAAAGTCAAGAGTCATTTCCATTTCAATATCACGTCCACGCTCGGCACGCTTTTGCTTGCGCCCAGAACCGCCTCCGCCAAAAAAGCTCCCAAATAAATCACCAAAACCGCCTAAATCGTCGATGTCAAAGTTTACAGAATGCCCCTGACCACCAAATCCTGCAAATGGGTTGCCTCCGCCTCCGCCACCAGAACCACCAACACCAGCATGACCAAACTGGTCGTATCGCTGACGTTTAGCGCCGTCTTTTAAAACTTCATAGGCTTCGTTGACTTCTTTGAACTTTGCTTCGTCGCCACCTTCTTTATCTGGATGTAGTTCAATAGCTTTTCTGCGGAAAGCTTTCTTAATTTCATCGTCCGAAGCACCTTTTTTTATGCCTAAAACTTCATAATAATCACGTTTATCCATAAATTATCGCTCCTACGATTACTGCAATGTACGTTAACGACCAAAGTATGTTGCCGATTAAAATAACTTTTTGTTTGTGTACGATAGCGTAAGCTGATGCAGATAGTGCGATAAGAAGATACAGTGACCAACTAAGTATAGATACGCCGTCCGCACTTTTTTCTCCGTATATCTGAACGATTTGAGGAATTGTAGAGATTGGACCCACAATACTCAAAAACCACATAAGCGAATCCACAGGTTTTTGGTTTTTTTCTAGAGAACTTTCTATTTCTTTAAGGAAAATCATATGTCTATTTTAGCACTTTGGCCACTTGAGTGCCAAATGTTTACTTAGACAAAAAGTCATCTCCGAAATGCTTTTTTAGTCTAGAGCGAATACTACCCTCATGGCGTCCGAGTAGCTTTGCTAATTGTTTTACTGACTTTTCTGACGCCCATTGATTAAGCAATGTTTCGTCCTCTATTCTCTTCCAGGGTTTGTAAGCATTTGGATGTTCTGCTCGCATATGGTCAAGTTTCTCCTGCCAGCTAACCGCACTTGCGGATTTGTTTTTCTTTTCCCCAATCTTCTTTCTTCTATCCTCAATCTTTGAGGCGTAAGTTTCTTCAAGTTCGGCTAATCGTTTAGCGTCTTTTGCAGACTTAACACGTAAAGTTTCGTCTATGTCATAGGCCTCTTCGTGCATTGTAAGAGCCGTGCGGTTTAGACCCCCAAGTGTTAGTGTTTTAAGACTTTTTACCCTAGATAAAGCAACGTAGCCCATACCGGGAACAAATGCATTGCTTAAATCCACGTGCGCTGAATCTAGCGTCATACCTTGGCTTTTGTGTACAGTTATGGCCCATGCTAGCCTAAGCGGGATTTGCGAAACACTAGCAATCTTTTTCTCACCATCACGCATTTCCCAGGTGTCAGGTTTGGTTTCTATTTTTCTTCCATTTTTTGTTTCTACAATAGGATAATCTGTGATGGGCGAAAATCCAATTACAGTACCGAGCGTGCCGTTTACATATTTTTTCTCTTGCGAATTTTTAACAAACATAACAAAAGCACCTTTTTTAAGCTGTAGTATCTCAGGGGAAAGGCAAGATTTTTTTAACGATTCGACGGCACCTTTTCTGCCCGTGCTTGTCATTTCGTACTCATGCAGTTCTCCGTCCATAGCATTTAGTTTTGCCTCGTTCACAGCGTCGACGTTAATGTTTGTTGTGTAGAGCTCGGTTACAGGGTCATCAAATGGAGTTCTAGCTACTTTACGCTCTAGTAAACGTTCTGCATGACGTCTGCGCAAATCATTTGCGCGCAATGCTGTCAAAATCTCTAATAGTTCATCGTCTTCCTGACGGTGCTGTTCTTCTAAATAGCAAACGGCAGGGTCTAACTCTTCCCAGGCTTTACTGTTAATAACAAAGCCGCCCTGCTTAGATTCGTTTCGGTTAACTGGCGGAAGTTGAAAAAAATCACCACTCAAAATTACCTGCAATCCACCAAAAGGAACTTCTGATTTTCCCCTAACCTGTCGACATACTTCGTCAACCATATCTAGACGATAATCATGCAACATTGATACTTCGTCAATTATTAAAATATCAGCGTTTTTTATCTGGTCATGTCTAGATTTGCTCATGTCATTTACGTGCTTTTTGTGTAGTTCATCAGATATACCAATCCCTGCCCAGGAATGGATAGTGTTTCCACCCAAATGCGTGGCAGCCAAGCCTGTAGATGCTGTAACGGCAACAGATTTTCC
>JAGONL010000046.1 GCA_017993025.1 Candidatus Saccharimonadota bacterium | reverse complement strand
AGCTGTTGAATCTCTGACGATGCTAAAAGCTCGTCCATTGTTAACTTTGACATATTCTACATGTCTCCTTTTATCGTTGCGGTACCCCGTAGAGTATTTGTTCCGCCAAACTTATGATTAATTATACTCTGTTTTGTATCTGGTGGCAACCTATCATACTAACCTACAATAGCAAGAGTTGTATCATCGCTATATCGAGGTGCGCGAGCCTTCCAAGCATCCGCAGCTTCTGAAGCGTCCCTTTCCAGTATATGTGGTGCTGTTTTTTGAATGTACGCGTCAGACGCAACTACAAGTCTTTCACCTGGCTGAAGTTCAACCTCAGTAAATTCGGCCCCAAAACGCCTACCACTTATTGATTGTTCATATCTCACAATACCTGCTAATGTATCTTTACTAATTCCAACTACTGAGCTCATCGGCGCATCGTTAGCTGTGCCATCCGAACCGACATCACCTGCAGCAAGTTGCTGAAAAGCCTCACCAAATCCACGTCGGATTTTGCCATCAGCGCCGAGTAGTACGACACTGCTATCGCCTATAGTGGCCACCCGCCATTTTTTTGTTCCTTCGATGTTTTGTATAGCTGCAATCGTTGAAGCAAAAGCTTCTTTACGAGAAGTGGTGATACGCCCTGCTTGCTTTTCGACAATTATACCGAGTTGCGTAGCAAGGATTATTTTTGCTCGCTCAACGACCGATGCGACAACATCAGGATTTGATAGCATAGAAATATCAGTGAGTTCTGCAGTGGCATGAGCCAGCGCAAAGGCAAAATAGCTCCTTACATCACCCTCTTTCCCTACACCACCTAAACCATCGCAAACCACAATAGTACCCGTATTGGGATTATACGCAACGCCGTCTTCATGTTCGAGCATAGAAGATTGACGCAAATCAACTTCAACGCCGCCAAATTCTGCTTTCATAACTTTTGTAGCATAACCCTCTGGACGCATCTCACTAAAAGATCTGGGAAGCTCTAAGGCCGCCAGAACTTCAGATGAGGCATCGATAGGATCAACTTTTGTAGCCTCAGAAGGAACACCCATTTCTGGAGACTGTGGTTCTATTCGGTAATCTGTATCCCCGTCTGCTATTCGATCCTCTAATTCTTTTAGGGTCATTACCACATCGCCCCACTTGCCTGACTTTGGAACGTTGCCAGTATCGCTATACCCAATACGTAAACTTGTAGGGTTTCCTTTGCTATCTTTTATAACTTCCTTAACTACTCGCGTCCCTTCTCTTCCTTTTTCATATTTTATTACCTGGCCAGATGTTAGAGTTTCTACAAATGCTCCTGCGTACAGTCTTGCATCAGCTGTTAGATCAGTACCTTTGGGAAATTTATCTCGGCTTAGACCCTCAAGAGGGTTAAATACAAACTTTGGCTCATTCACTTCAGGCTCTTGCACTTCAGGCTCAGCCACATCAGAATTTGCGTCAAAGATTACTACTACTTCTTTTGCGACACTTGTTTCTCCTAGATCAGCTTCTACGGGCCGTACTGTTGTCAATGTTTCCCAAGTAGGTGCATTGTCGAGCATATCAGGCGCTACTTCTGTTGGTAACTCTGCTGGTGAAGGTGGTGGTGCGGGGTTAATTGATGGGTCCATAATTTTTGTTTTTAATTTACTTATACATTGTAGCATATTTTTAATGATTTGTCCACTTATAAATGTTGGCTAGTTTTGGTATGATGGTTCAAACAAGGGGTTACGTATGTGGATGCAATTTGGGATGAAAAGCGAGCAGCGAAGCGGAGACGTAGTTTATGCTACGGTGAGCATCGCAGTCACAGATTTTCGCCCGAAGTGCGCCGCATATGTAAGCACTAGCAAATGTATTTAACTATTGATGTCGGCGGAACAAAGACTTTGCTAGCCACTTTTTCTGAGGCTGGTGAAATTATTGAACGATTTAAGTTCCCTACCCCTAAAAGTTACGTTGATTTCATCGCAGAGCTTAAGGTTAGTGTTGAAAACATTTGTGGTGGCGAGACTCCTGTCAGCTGTTCAATGGCGTTACCGGCAAGTATTGACCGCGAAAAAGGAATAGCAGAGTATTTTGGTAACTTGGACTGGTCAAATGTACCTATTGCGGATGATTTAAAAGATACTTTAAAGTGTCCTTTATACCTTGAAAACGATGCTAAACTTGCGGGACTGGCGGAAGCATATGAGCTAAAAGATAAATACAAGCGTGTTCTCTATGTAACTGTTAGCACGGGTATCGGCCTAGGGCTAGTGGTAGACGGCAAAATTGATTATTCTGTGCATGATGCAGGTGGCCGCGGAATGCTTATGGAGCATGATGGCAAATTAATGGCCTGGGAAGAGTTTGCTAGCGGAAAAGCGATAGTTGCACAGATAGGTAAAATAGCTAGCGAGATAACAGATGAAAAAGATTGGTATTTTGTTGCGCGCAATATTGCAGTAGGATTGATTGATTTAATAGTTACATTAAGTCCTGAGGCAATCGTGATTGGTGGCGGTGTTGGTGGACACTTGCATAAATTTAAATCACACCTGGATGCTGAACTTGAAATTTATAGAAGTAAGATGATTACAAAGTTGCCAGAAATAACAGAAGCTAAACATCCAGAGGAAGCGGTTGTGTACGGTGGGTACCTGCTATGCAAACAGCATGAATCAACAAGAACTAGTTAAAAAAATCCTGAACCAACACCCAAATATAAGTTTTGAAAAAAGTGACACTTACTATTGGTCGCCGAAAAATCAAACCGTCTACTACAATTCGGAAGATAACAGTTCTGAAGGGTTGTGGGCATTACTTCATGAAACTGGTCACGCGCTACTTGAACATCTACAGTATTATTCTGATGTTGAACTGGTAATGATGGAAGTATCTGCGTGGGAAAAGGCTAAGGAATTGGCTGAGCAACAGGGTTTTGATATTGACGAAGACCATGTGCAAGATTGTCTAGATAGTTACCGAGATTGGCTACACAAGCGAAGTCTGTGCCCCGATTGCTCTTTAGCGGGTGTTCAGACAGATACACAGACATACGCCTGTATATTTTGTCATAAAAATTGGAAAGTATCCGCGGAGCGATTTTGTAGACCTTATAGACGGACGGCCTTATGAGAAAACCGAGATAGGTTTTCTCATCGTTCCGGGTTTTGAGGTTCCAAAACTCGGACTGCTCTTTCCTGCAATTCTGAATCTGCTCGACCTACGGAGTAAATCCGACGGACACAGATAGTTTCAGGAACTTAGTGGCGATTGCTATCAGCTATCTGAGTGGAGGGTACAGATTCTCCATTATTCCACCCGGATTCCAGAGCAACAGGCCTGCGATAAGAAAAATAAATCCGGGTATAGCAAGCAGATTTTCTAGGAAAAGTGCTCCAATACACATAAGGATTCCTGCAATTGTAAAACTAATGCCCCATACATGATTTTTTGATATCTTCATAAGTAAATTATAACAAAAAGAAAAAGCCCCTTTCGGAGCTTCTTCAATTATCAGATATTATTTATCAGATATTATTTATCAGATATAAGAGTATTAAACACTCTTCTTAGTTCGGCGAGATATACGTCCGCCCTTTGCACCAGCTTTTCGAGCTAGTTCACGGTTTGCGAAAAAGCCACCAGTTGTGCCCTTTTTTCCACCAGCTGCACCGATTTTTGCGTAAAAATCTGCACCATATTTTGCTTTGTTACGTGCTGCAGCTTTTTGGCCGCCTGCTTTAGTTCCTGCCATTTGATTCTCCTTGATTAGCGTAACTGTTTCTAGCTGCCATTTCCGCTCTGATTCTCCGCTCCGTCGAACGTCAACGTACACGAAGTACGCTTCTGTTTCCGGTGCTCAAATCATAACGAATCTGCCTAACTATAAAGCAGTTACTTCACTGTGGTAGCTTTCATATTTGAATACAAAAACTAGAACAGTTTTGTTAATAATTTCCCACATTGCTTCTTCTCTTCCAGAAACAAATAAAAAAAGAGGGTTCATCCTACGGCCATTTCTGGCCATATTACCCTCTTTTCTATTTTTGTTTCTTTCGAAACTATAAGCATAATATCACGCTTTAGCTAATATGTCAATAAGTATGCATAAGAAAAATAGTTTTTATCTATAATTATTGCAAATACGCTATAATTTAATAATGAAAAAAGTAGAAACAATAGATGAATATATTGCGCAGTGTCCCGAAAAAACTCAAGAGATACTTCAGAAAGTTAGAGAAACCATTAAAGCGGTTGCACCATTGGCCGCAGAGAAAATAGGATATGGGATACCAACATTTGTGCTGAATGGCAAAAATTTAGTGCATTTTGCTGGATATGAACATCATATTGGGTTCTATCCAGGCTCTGCGCCAATAGATGTTTTTAAGGACAAACTTAGTGCCTATAACACCTCTAAAGGCACCGTTCAGTTCCCTCTAGGGTCGCCAATTCCCTATGATTTAATCGCGCAGATTACAGCTTTTTGCGTAGAGAGAAATTTAGCCAAAAAATCTTAAAAATAACAGAGTAAAATCATCTTTGCAAGGTCTGACCTCGCAAGAATTTCCTTTTGGGGGGTTTTGCGGGGGTTTTCTGAGAAAATTGGGTAGTTTTTGGCTTTTTGGGGTACAATCTCTGGTATGTATAACCACGCACCAGCAGACTACGATTGCCCTCTCTGCCATATAGCCAAGGGCGAGCCTACTGCACGCGGTAATGAGGAAAGCACAGTTATTTTTAGGAATGATATGGTGACGACATTTATAGCCGGCCGATTTCAGCGCTCTAACCCCGGCCACGTTATTGTTATTCCAAGCAAACATTTTGAAAATATTTATGATATGCCTGAAGAATACGGCCATGCTGTTTTTGATGCGGCTAAAAAAATCGCATTAGCACTTAAGGAAGTATACAAATGCGACGGCGTGTCCAGCATGCAACACAATGAGCCTGCCGGTAACCAAGACGCTTTTCACTACCATTTTCATGTTTTTCCGCGTACAACTGGTGATGAAATCTATGCAAACCAAAAGGATAATTACTGGGCAACCGCTGAAGAGAAACAGCCTTATGCTGACAGGCTTAAGGCTTACTTTTCTTAAAGCTTTAAAATAACTTAGTGTTAGTATTAATTAACTATGCAAACTGTAGAATCAATTGGACCTACGCAATTATCCTTTGAGCGACTTAACTATGAAGTTCCCTATGTACCTGGGAGTATGTCTGATGGGCGTAAACTTGGGCTGGCTGTTGGGTCTGGTGGTGCGGCTGGACCGATTTCGTTAGGTGCATTAGTAACGTTATTGGATCTTGGCGTTTTTGAGTCCTTAGACGCTGTGTACGGTGTTTCTGTAGGTGGTTTTAATGTTGCAGCAGCAGTGGCACGACAGATTGAAACAGCACTAAAGGGATACAACACCATGACAGAGAGTGACTTTATAAAATGGCTACGAGTTTACAAAATTATGGACTTGGGTATTCTGAAAAGAGTAATTATGCACGATGCACACGGATTAGATATTGATGCCATTGCGGATTCTCCTATCCCTATAAATATCGGAGTAACTAGGCTGTCGGGTGGCATCCAGCCCGTGTCTTTTGACTTAACTAAAATTGGCAAAGACTCAATCGTTGATGTACTACTATGGGGTGCAAGCGTGCCAGGAGCTACTGGACTATCTCCTAGAGACAGAAAAAACATAGGAGAAGGTAGAAATACTGCATATGCAGATGGTGGGTTTAGTATCTTGTCGGCGGTTGATATGGCAAAATCGGATGGCTGTACAGACATTATTTATTTGCCAAATCAAAAATTTGAGGCAGATGAAAGACAAAACTGGCAAGTCGCTCTGTTTGGGTCATTAATGAGCCCCTATGATAAACGAGCACTGTTTAAATTTAGTAATATAGTCGACGCACAAATAAAAAGTAGAGAAGTTTTTCTTGATGGCGAATTCAACTACCAAGGTGCTATGGTTGAAGCATTTTATCCTCCACCAGCGCCAAAACTCCCTACGTTTTGGAATAAAGACAAAGAAAAGATAGTATTTGGTTTTGAGTGGACAAAAACCCATGTACTAAACAGACTTACAGGTCTATACCCTGAATGGGTCCCGCTATTAACCTGATTTGACTAATGATACTCCTGGGGGTTAGATATTCAAGCAAAATAAAAGCCCTACTTGGCTCTTGGGGTTCACGCCAAGTACATTTTCTGTTTTTTGGGGGCGTGGGGGGTCTAGCCTTGGGAATTTTTCTCAAAGCGAAGCATAAAATTTATGGGCGTAGACCGAGTGTCCTACAAAAAACGAGAAGTGTTGTAGGTACAATTTTCGTACTATTTTGCTAAAGCAGAGGCTTTAAATGACGAGTAGGTTTACGTATTGCTGGCGGAAGTTATGGAAACGTGTTGCTTCTTGGGTTTCTTTTAGTTGGTGCAGTCACAAATAGATTGTTCATAACATCTATTCTCCTCTTTTTTATTTTTGTATTTGCCCAGTAGTGAGCCTTTCATAAACAGTCTTGCTGTTCACCGGCGCCAAGGTGGCGCTGATGAAAGATCTACAACTGGGTTTGTATGTATTTTTGAATAATACACTTTCAATGTACGCCTA
>JAGONL010000045.1 GCA_017993025.1 Candidatus Saccharimonadota bacterium | reverse complement strand
AAAGTGAACGAAAACCAGATGTCTCAGAACCTCTAGCAGGGCTAGCGTTTAAGATTACTACCGACCCATTTGTTGGTAAGCTTGCATATTTTAGAGTATATTCCGGCAAACTAACAGCTGGTAGTTATGTAACTAACACTTCTAACGGTGAAAAAGAACGTATCGGACGTATTGTTAGAATGCAAGCAGATAAGAGAGAAGATGTATCTGAGGTAGAAGCCGGTGATATTGCGGCAATTGTAGGTCTAAAAGCTACAACTACTGGACACACTCTTGCTGACTCAGCAAATCCTATTGTGCTAGAGAGCATTACTTTCCCAGAACCACCTGTATCTATTGCGATTGAGCCAAAGACCAAAGCTGACCAAGAAAAAATGAGTCTTGCTATGCAAAGACTTGCAGAAGAAGACCCGACATTTAGAATCCGCGTTGACGATGAAACTGGCCAGACCGTTATCAGCGGTATGGGCGAGCTCCATCTTGAAATAATTGTTGATAGAATGAAACGCGAATTTAGTGTTGAAGCAAACGTTGGTGCACCACAGGTTGCCTACCGTGAAACAATCCGTAAAGAAGGTGTTGAAATTCAAGGTAAGTTTATTCGTCAATCTGGTGGACGCGGACAATACGGTGATGTATGGTTACGACTTTCTCCAAACGAGTCTGGTAAAGGCTTTGAATTCATCAACTCTATCAAGGGTGGTGTTGTCCCAAGCGAATATATCAAACCAGTACAGCAAGGTATCATCGAAGCTATGGCTAACGGTGTATTGGCTGGATACCCGGTTGTTGATGTTAAGGCTGAACTTTACGACGGTAGTTACCATGATGTTGACTCTAACGAAATGGCATTTAAGATTGCCGGCTCTATGGCTCTTCAAGCTGGTGTTAAGATTGCAAATCCTGTAATAATGGAACCTGTCATGAAAGTTGTCGTAGTAACTCCGGAAGAGTTCATGGGTGAAGTAATAGGTGATTTGAACTCTAAACGTGGACGAATAGAATCTATGGAAGATTTGGCTAGCGGAATTAAAGAAATCACAGCATTTGTACCACTTGGTGAAATGTTTGGCTATACTACAAACCTACGTTCTGCAACAAAGGGCCGTGCCTCAAGCTCTATGGAACTTGACCACTACGCCGACGTCCCTAACCACGTAAAAGAAGCAATAATAGCCAAAAACGCAAAGTAGATATGGACGCTATAGAAGCACTAGAACCATTTAACTACACCTGCATGAGTAAACCAGGAGGTAGAAGGAGCTTTTATGACTCTGTATTGCTAAGTAATATTGATACGGGTCAACGTATAGGATGTATACTTGATTATGCAACGTATCTTACAAAAAATTTAATTGATTATGCGGGTTTTACAGAAACTGAAGCTGTAGAGCAAGCTGCAATGGTAGTCTTCACAGGTTTACGAACTCATCAGGAAGAGTATGGTGATAGTCGTACTCATGACGGCATTGAAGACATGGATAGGTGTATTAAAGATCACCATGCCTTAAGACCTAATGAAGTTTTTCATGCACACAAAGACCCGTATGTTGCAAAATTCTATGAAATCATGGTAGGAATGGTTAGTGTTCCTCAGGGTGATAAGTAAAATAGTTCTTGATACATACTGCTAAATACTCTATAATTAAAGTGTAACTCGCGTGAGGGCTATTATTGGTGACACTAGTAATTATGGATCGCGAAACAAACAAATTCATTAAACCCTTAATAAACTAAAAACGCAGTTGGAAATAAATCATCCACTGTGAAGTAGGGATTTTGAGCCAAGGGTAATTTGCCCTGAACTGAGCACATTTTACGAAAGCGTATATTCATACGGTGAGTAAAATTGTCGCAAGTTCAGAGCTAATTACCACTCTCATAAATCACTACGCGAAGGAGAACGCCAAATGGCAGATTTTGACAGAACAAAGCCTCACGTAAACGTGGGCACAATGGGTCACGTTGACCACGGTAAGACAACACTAACAGCAGCTATCACAACAGTACTTTCTAAGAGACTACCAAGTGATACAAACAAAAAAGTTAATTACGACGAAATTGATAATGCACCAGAAGAAAAAGCTCGTGGTATTACCATTGCCACAAGTCACCAAGAATACGAATCAGAAAAGCGTCACTACGCTCACGTTGATATGCCAGGACACGCTGACTATGTTAAGAACATGATCACCGGTGCTGCTCAAATCGACGGCGCCGTACTTGTTGTATCAGCCGCAGACGGCCCTATGCCACAAACACGTGAACACGTTTTGCTTGCAAAACAAGTTGGTGTTCCAAAAATCGTTGTGTTCCTAAACAAAATGGACATGGCTGACGAAGAACTAGTAGAACTAGTAGAAATGGATGTTCGTGAACTTCTATCTAAGTACGATTACGACGGCGACAACGCTCCAGTTATCAAAGGTTCTGCTCTAAAAGCACTAGAAGGCGACGCAAAATACGAAGACGCAATCATGGAACTTGTTAAGGCTATGGATGATTTCATTCCAGAACCAAAGAGAGATCTAGACAAGCCATTCCTTATGCCTATTGAAGACGTTTTCTCTATCAAGGGACGTGGAACAGTAGCTACAGGACGTATTGAAACTGGTGTCGTTAAAGTTAACGAAGAAGTTGAAATTGTCGGTATCCGCGACACAAAGAAATCAGTTGTAACAGGAATTGAAGCTTTCAAGAAATCACTTGATCAGGGTCAAGCCGGTGACAACGCAGGTGTACTACTTCGTGGTATAGAGCGTGAAGATATCGAGCGCGGTCAAGTTTTGGCTAAGCCAGGTACAATTACTCCGCACACAGAATTTGATGCAGAAGTTTACGTTTTGACAAAAGAAGAAGGCGGACGTCACACTCCATTCTTCAAAGGCTACAAGCCACAGTTCTACTTTAGAACAACCGACGTTACTGGTGAAGTAGAACTTCCAGCTGACAAAGAAATGGTTATGCCAGGTGACACAATCACTTTCAAAGTTAAGTTGCTTGCTCCAATCGCTATGGACCAAGGTCTACGTTTTGCTATCCGTGAGGGTGGTAGGACTGTTGGTGCTGGTGTTGTTACTAAGATCACAAAATAGTTTCGACAAAAAGATCATATAAAATTAGGAGTGACAAGTTCACTCCTTATTTATATGGTCTGTTTGTCTCTGGTCCAATAAATTGAAGAACATCCAATCTGCTCTCAAGCCAGATAGTTTTTGCTATCCGAAATATGAATATTAATTTTTAAGAAGTAGTACTTTTCAATTGCTTAATTAACCTGTTAAGATATAGGGTAAGAACTAAGAGGGAGAAACAAATGAAAGTTAACTTAGCTACTACTGGTACTCATCATGTGAGAAAGGTGGAGGGTGATGTGACAACCTATGAATCTATGTCAATGCATTTCGATGTTGAAGGTTCTGACATAACAGGAAGCACGACTACTATTTTGACAGCCATTCCTCCTTGTACAACTGTTGTTGCTATAGATCGTGAAGGAAATTCGCACACTAAAGTTCAGCCACACAAAGATAGACACGAAGCACTAATCCAAAACGAACCTCATCATTTATCAGCATTAATAGGCTCTGCTCTTGTTAGCTTGTCTTCGTTTGGTAAATAAAAAACTTTACATAACAAAATTCTTGTTTTATAATTAATACACAAATTAATCGTGGTGACTAAAAGTCTTACGTTAAGCTCTACATAGCTGACGGTAGATGTTACATCACAAGGAGAACCAAGTGGCTGAAGTAGTTAAGAAAGAACAAAAGCAGAGAATTCGTATTAGACTAAAGGCTTATGATCACAAAATCATTGACCAATCTGCAAAACAAATTGTCGATACTGCACTAAGAACAGGTGCAAAAATTGCAGGGCCAATCCCTCTACCTACGCGAAAGAGCACTTTTACAGTAGTTAAAAGTCCTCACGTGTTCAAAAAGGGTCGTGAACAGTTTGAAATGCGCGTACACAAACGCCTTATTGATGTTCTAGAGCCAACCCCTAAGACTATTGATTCGTTGATGAATCTAAGTCTACCTGCCGGCTGTGACGCCGAAATCAAGATGTAGTATTAACATACGATTAATAATTAGTTGGTGGTTAAAGGAAGCATTTAATGTCTGATACATTAGCAGATAATCAAGTAACCTATTATGACGTAAGTCATATTGAAGCATCAGGTGATTTTGGAGTTTATTTCTTGCCACCATTAGGTGAATCAGTAGTAGCGTCTTTAGTAGAAACGATACCAGAGATAGTGCACGTTGAGTGTTCTTTTGGTGAAACGCATGCTGATTATTTTAGAATTTCAGCAGGATCAAAGGTTACTCTCCTAGACAGAGCCAATACTGAATTACGAAGAGAAGGCCGCACTTTAGTTAGCTCAAAATAATCTGCAATTTGTATTGTAGTTATTTGATTGTTTATAAAAATTATATAAAACAAAAAATACTATTTTGGATCTGGAGTACGTAGATTAATTATTTTGCCAATTGAGCTGACACTAGATTTTGCTCCAAAACGAAACGCTAAACGCGAGGAAGGACCATTCCATCCATGGCTTCTCAAAACTCGTTCTTCATATTTACGACTTCTCATTACACCTGGATGTTCTAAAACCCTACCTTGGTCGTCTTTTTCACCTATAGTTTTTGGTGAAATTATGGCTAGTCCACCAGAATTTGCCACTTCTCCAAAGTTTTTAATCCATTGATCATCAAAAAGAATACCTAGTTCTGGATCTAAACCTAGAATTTTTGCTAGGTATCTCATTTGATCGCCTGATGGTTTTCTTCTAAGTTCTACGCCATCCACACGCATGCCTTTATGTGCTAACACCATTCTTAAACCGCGTACAGCAAATTCATTTACAATAGCAGTGGGATAGCCACCAACTTCATGATTAAGGCTTAAGTTCGTATTGTTAGTCGAAATGCCTCTTGCAGTTTCTGGATACAATTTTGCATCTTCATAAATATAATTTCTTAAAGCTAAGTATTGTTCTTTTTCTAATAAACTAAACCCTGCGCGATTTGTGTCGTTGTCTAAAAATGGAGCCATTAAGTTCTCAATATCATAAGCGTGCCAAGCTTCAGGGTATCGTTCATGTGCAATTTCTAGCCCCTGTTCCAGTGTGTCAACTAAAATAATATCTGGCATAAATCTCCTTTGATTAGCTTATTTATACTACCTAAACGCGATTTAAACAAAAGCGTGATAGAATATAAATAGTTATGACAAAACAGAAAAAAAGAACAAAAAAGTTTGTTGAACCTGATTCTGCTTATTTTTTAAAATTAGTTATGTATCTAATTATCGGTTCGCAGTGGGTTAGAATAGAGTCGCTTCCTGACTGGAGTGTACCTATACCTGCAGGTTTACTAATAGGGTTGTTTTTTGCATCACACGATCACTTTCGAATAGACCGTAAAATAGAGTACGCACTGCTACTTGTATCGACATTTGTAGCGTTTTGGTTGCCGATGGGTATAATTATAAGTATCTAGCATTGGAATACTGTATAATATAATACTATTTAATGCCATAGTATGATATAATAGTATTATTATGGCTTCACTAATTAATCGAGAACAAATTAGAGATGTTGTTCACAACAAAAACAGATCTCGTCTTAAATTTGTTCAAGATATTCTAGGACCAATAATTACAAACATGCCTAATGGAATCTTTTTAGATCTTGGCTGTGGATCTGGCGTATTAACTAGAATGATTGGCGCTGAAAACCCCTCGTTGACTGTTGTAGGAGCAGATATAGCATCTCACGGCCATAACAGATTAACTATGCCAATACCTGATAACGTTAATTTTATAAACTTTAACCCTTTTAAGGTGAATGAAGCAGTACAGGGTGCGAGAATCGGTGGAGTTCTTATAAGTGGCGTACTACATCATATTGATCCATTAGAACGTCATAGGTTCTATGATGATTTAAGAAAAATAGTCACACCTGAAACAAAAATAGTTATCGTCGAACATAATGTCAATTTTGGAAGCGTTGAAAGAAGAGCGATTTCTACAATTGATAATTTTGCAAACAAAGGAATGGGTATCACAGAACCTTCACACTACTACAGTGGCCAAGAGCTTGCGAATGAACTCGAAGAACATGATTTTGCGATTACAGATACCTCATCAGTTGGACGCACATACTTTACCGTACCTTTTCCGGGTGGGGTAGTTGCTGTTACTGCAGAAGTTTCAAATGGTTTAAGCGTACCAATAAGTGTGTCTCGATACGAAATTGCTGCATAATCCATAATCCGTTCCCAAAATACTGTTTAAAAGTGTAGCTTAAACACAAACTAATATATTCAATCCAACAATGTAATATTTGCAACATATTGACACCTTTGATTGCTTTGTGCTAAGATGATAGGAATCGCTAAAACTTGGTGAATCGGTAAGTCCGCCAGCTGGTGGAAACTACCGGCCACCAAGAATTTTTATGTCTAAGACATACAAACATTTAAGCCCGCGAGAAGTCATAAACTAAAAAGAAAGGTATGGAGCAAACGCTCCGTATACACTATGAAAGCACTCATTACGAGAAAAATCGGCATGACAAGCACCATCGATAGCGACGGTAC
>JAGONL010000044.1 GCA_017993025.1 Candidatus Saccharimonadota bacterium | reverse complement strand
TTTGATGTTCACATCGTGGAAATTGGCGGAACTGTGGGCGACTACGAAGGCCTTAGTTTTGTAGAAGCAATCCGCGAACTAGCCATGCGCGTCGGTCGTGAAAACTGTGTATTTGTGCATGTAGTATATCTTCCATATCTTGGTGCGAGTGGGGAGTTAAAAACTAAGCCTGCTCAAAACGCAGTCCGTGAATTGCGTGGTCTTGGTATTGTTCCTGACGTTTTAGTTGCCAGAAGTGAGTACCAAGCACCAGAGGAAGTTATCGAAAAGCTAAGTCTATTTAGCGGAGTAGAACAAGATGCAATTGTTCTTTTGCCTAACGCAAAAAGCATATACGAAGTCCCAATTACACTAGAAACCCAGGGCATTGGACGCGTCATAACTGCAAAATTAGGTTTAAAAAACGGCAAAGCAGAACTGTCAAAGTGGAAAGACTTAATTACTCGCGCCACTAACGAAAATGCACCAGTAGTAAAAGTTGGTGTAGTTGCCAAATATTTGAATAATCAAGACACTTATATATCCGTCTTCGAAGCACTAAAGGCAGCTGCCTGGGCAAAGAACTACCAGGTGGAAATAGACTGGATAGATGCTGAAAAAGTTACAGCCGCCAATGTAGAATCATTGTTAAGCCATGTTGACGGCATAGTTGTTCCTGGCGGTTTTGGCAAGCGTGGACTAGAGGGCAAAATCGTAGCTGCTCAATACGCATTAACGCATAAAGTGCCATATCTCGGGTTATGCCTGGGGCTACAAATGGTGGTCATAGCCGCCGCTCGTAACGCCGGGCTAACAGGCGCAAATTCAATAGAGCTAGACCCAAACACACCGTATCCAGTAATTCATATTATGGAAAATCAAAAAACTATAGATAAAATGGGCGGCACCATGCGCCTGGGCAACTATCCGTGCAAAATAGCCAGCGGGAGTCTAGCAGAGCTTGTCTACGGCACCAATTTAATAAACGAAAGACATCGTCACCGCTACGAATGCAATAACAAATTCCGTGACGATTACGTCAGTTGGGGCATTAGAGCTACCGGTACTTCGCCAGATAACAATTTAGTAGAAATGGTAGAAGGCGTTGATCATCCGTTCCTTCTTGCTTCACAGTTCCACCCAGAATTAGCCTCGCGTCCAAACAAGCCTCACCCAATGTTCGCCGGCTTTATCAAAGCCCTGATAAAGAAGTAGGGTATAGGCTACGCAGTTAAAGGTTGCAGAGTTCCAGCGTTGAAGAGTTTTTGCATTAGAACTTCTAACTTTTAAACTCTAATATCTTCAACTTCTCTCAGAGTTAACCCATTTTCCATTTTTCTTATTTCATTTTTCAAATTTGTTTAGTATTTATAGCTTTAGATTTAGGATTTCAACTCACTAAGTGTTAAAACATTACCAGTGATTTATTATCGCCAGAGGTTGCATTTACGTGAAAATCATGCTAGCATAAGCTCTATGGATGAACTAAACAAAAACCCCAAAAAAATATTATTAGTAGAAGACGACGATAGCCTAGCTAGCGTCTATTTAACCCGATTAGAAGCAGAAGGCTTCACAGTCAAGCGTGTACCAAACGGCGAAGAAGCCTTGGCAGCAACGATTGCATTTCACCCGGATTTAATACTTCTAGACGTCATGATGCCAAAAGTTTCCGGTTTTGATGTTCTGGATATTCTGCGCAACACACCTGAAACTGCAAATGTTCAAGTTATTATGCTTACAGCACTTAGTCAAGAATCCGACAAACAACGTGCCACAGACCTTGGGGTAGATGACTATCTTGTAAAATCACAGGTTGTAATCGCAGACGTAGTAGAACGCATCAAACACCACCTAGGGATGTAGATAAGACCAGGGTATAGGCTTTAGGGTCTAGTAGAGCTACAACAGGTTAAACTACTAAACTACCATAGTTGACTTTTTATAGTATTTATGCTATATTTATATCTGTAAATAAGCAAAAACAAAAATGCCAGATACACTACCACCACCAGTTGCAAACCACCAAGACCTGATTGTAGGAATCCCTGAATTTCCATTAACACCAAATGGTAATTCACCAGAAGGAAGTAGTAACTTTGAGAATGGTAGAAATTTAGAAAGAAATTTAAACTTTCTAGAACGAGTAAGATTAGGTGGTGATGAGTTAGCTATTTGTGGTGTTATAGACTTGAACCCCGGAAAAGCCGATATTGGGCAGAAAAGAGATGCTAACACCGAGCGAGTTATAATTCTTGATGTAGGCTTTAGAATAACCAGCGATGGTCGCTATGGGCCATATGATATCGATGGAAGCGGTGAAAAGCGGACTTTCGAAAAGCCATATGTGCTTATGATTATGAAAGATGCACAAGGTGAAAATGGTGAGGGAACAAGTGATAGTGACGTTGCAGTTACAAAATATATTGAAGTTGGAGATAATCAGGAGGTAACACTTGGTCGTGATACTACTCATGGTCATGCACTTGGACTTGGAACTAATGATCATATTTCAAGGAATCATGTTTCAGTAGCCTTTGGTATGAATGGATATATAGGGATTAAAGATAATAATTCAACGAATGGTACTGCTATTTATGCACCGGGAGAACTAGTTAAACAGAGTGAAGTAGAATATGGCTACACAGTTTTAGTTTCAGACTTTGTACACAGTGCAGGCAGGGGTGGCGACTACGTTCCAAGTGATAAGCAGTCAGGTAGAGGTTATGGTGAGTACGCCGGTAGGCCAATTATTGCTAGAGATACAGAAATAAATGGTGGTGTTTATCCAGTAGGAGGCACTCACGGTGAAGCTATTGTAATCGATGACAAGAAGTACCCAGAAGAATTGAATAAAGTATTTGAAACAGTTTTAAAAAAAATTCATACGCAAGGTTCCGCTAAACTTTCAATAAGTGGATTACGAAAAATTATATCTAATAAAGAAGGTCAGCCAATAGACAATAGAGCAATGCGAGTTCTTGAATCTGTATTTGAAACAGTTTCTAGTACTCTGAGATATGACTTGAAAGCGACAGCAGCACTTGCTTCAGATAGTCAGAAAGTATCTCTCAGTTACTATATAAATGAGGGTGTTGGTGTATGTAGAACCCAAGCAGTTCTATCAGCCTATATAATAGAGCGCATGATTAAAGAAGGTGCACTTGATGGTAGAGTATCGATAGATAGAAGTAGTAAGCATAATCCTGATGGTGATGGTTCAGGTCATGCTTGGGCGAGGTTTACAGATAAGACAGGTAAGGTTTATATTATTGATCCAGCACAGAAATATGTCGGACCAATAGACAAAAGTCCAGATAGAAACTGGGATTATCGTAGAACCGAAGACGTTATTAAACAATTAAGAGTTGCATAACAAACTAAGGTTATTCGACGACGACTTCGGTGCGGGTGACAGTTCGACCAGTAAAGTTCTTCTTGCGTCGAGTAACAAATTTAACTATTCCGTCTTTTTCTGCGTGGATTGTGTAGTTACGGCTTGTGTAGGTACCTTTGCCAGAAAGTTTGGTTTGACCAACTTGGCGAACTAGAACTTCGCCTTTGTTTACTTTTTGACCACCAAAGCGCTTAACACCAAGTCTTTGACCGGGACTGTCGTGAATATTTTTACTGGTACCACCAGCTTTTACGTGTGACATATGGGTTTCAATCCTTTCTGGACAGCGAATTGCTGTGTCAGAGTTTCCGCTACTCGCTCACCGTATCGCTCATACGGCTCACTCCGTTGCTCAGCTCTTCCTTGCACTTCATCTGCCAGAAAGAATTTCAGCCTTGGAGAAATTTAGACCAAGTAACTAGTTTTTAATAATTGTTAGCAATTCTCTTCCGACAACTTGTCCTTCTCGGTAGTAAATCAAGTCCTCTTTAGATGCATGCTTAAATCTCAGAACAGTATACCCCATATCTGTTAGATGGTCAAGCATTGGTAGGTGCAAAAATTCATGTTTTCCTCGCCAAGTCGGCACCGCTAGGCACAACCGTGTTCCGGACGGGATTTGTTTAGCGATATTTTGCAAAAACTTGTGATGCAATAAGTTAACTTCATAAATAATTTTACTTAAATGTTCGTTAGATGGTAGGGCAGACAACGGTTGTCCTAAGTAAGTTTCGCCAGCAACGACAATCTTAGGGTCAGCATGTTCAATACTTGAAAAAATCCATTTGTGCTTAACTGCATCACCAATTTCAACCCGACGATAGTCACCCTTGTGCGGGTATTTGGTATCTAGCCATGCCAGGTTATCGATTGAGTACTGCACCATTCTTGGCTCTAAATCTGTGCCGTATACGTGATAATCCATGAGCATTGCTTCTTGCAGAACTACTCCAGTCCCGCAGAACGGATCTAAAATTAGGGTTGAGGGTTTAGGGTTTAGGGTTGAGGAGGCTTCCACTTTCTTGTGACTCGTGACTCGTGACTCGTGACTAATTTGGCCGACGGCCAAATTGATAATTATCTGAGCTAGCTTAGGCGGTAACATGCCTACTTTTGCGTCTCTGTGCGGCCTGGCTTGATCGCGAGCAGAATAGGCATCTATATCCTGGATTCTAGTCGTTTGTGCCAGGTAGGCTGTCTTTCCGTCAGATACAATCAATAATTCCCAACCATTGGTGTGTGTTAACTTGTTGTATAAAACCGTGGCCGACCCAAGCTCGGTGTCTTTTTGGGGAACCATACGTACTGAAACGCCGGAATTTTTTATGGCCTTTTTAACAGACAGCGCGGTTTTTGCTAAGTGGTGACCATTAATTTTGATTCCAAAAACACTTATTCCAAAAGAAAGCTTACCGTCAATATTTTTAGCGTGCTCTGGAGTTGTCTCAATCAAGTATTTTTCGATTGCAGACCAGTTTACGCTAGGCAGGGCAGTAAGAATTTTGGCTATACGTACAGACCCACCTAAACGGTCAAAATCAATACTCTCAGAATCCATATCAATTAAACACGCCTGTTCACCAAAAGGTTGTAAAGCATCAGCGCCATACAAACTTTCCAGCTCAGCAATACCAAGAGCCGGCTGTCGCCCTAAAATAGCTATAGATTTAGGTTCTAACTTCTTACTTCGTTCTTCGTACTTCTCGCTCATTACTGCTATTATGTATGTATTGTCTTAAGAAAACAAACTAAGGATTAACTTTTGAAGTTCAAATCTATAAAGTTCTGGATAAATATCGTCACCATAGGAGCCTTAGTGCTGCTGATAATTCTGGCCAGGAAACAGGTGGACGATGCTTTTAAATCTTTCGCCGACTTAAATCTACTTTGGCTTTCTTTAATTGTGCCATTTCAGCTTCTTAATCATTACAGCGTTGCCAAATTCTACCAAAGCTATTTAAAAACACTAGGTGAAAAAATAAAAACCCGAGAATTATATAAAGTTTCACTAGAGATGAATTTTGTTAATAATGTTTTTCCTTCCGGTGGTGTCAGTGGTTTTGGCTACCTGGGCATACGCATGAAAAAGCTAGGCGTTAAGGGCTCTAAATCAACACTTTTACAAACTTCTAGACACATGCTAACTTTCGTTTCGTTTATTATCTATTTACTTATTGCACTAGTTTTACTATCCGTTTTTGGTTCAGCCAGTAGGATGATTATTTTGATAGCTAGTAGCTTGTCGTCACTTATTATTTTCGGAACAATAGCACTAGTTTTTATTATCAGTGACGAAAATAGGATCAAGCAGTTTACTGCATTTTTACCAAGAATAATTAATTCCGTAGTCCGTGTCTTCAGCAAAAAGAAAAAACAACCAATTAATATACGTAAGATAGAACAGCTTTTTGGTGATTTACACGAAGACTATAAGCACGTTAGGCGAAACTGGAAAGATCTTCGTCATCCTTTTAAATGGACAATGATCATGAATTTAACAGAGATATTGACGATTTTTGTCGTGTATCTATCTTTCGGAGTACTAGTAAATCCGGGTGCCATAATTATTTCTTACGCTGTTGCAAACGTAGCTGGGCTGGTTGCTGTATTACCTGGCGGTGTAGGTATCTATGAAGGCTTGATGACCGCGGTGATGGCAAGTGCCGGAGTTCCAAAGGCACTTGCACTATCAGCAACTGTTGTATATCGTGTACTTAATATGGCAATATTCTTGCCTGTTGGCTATATTTTCTACCAACGCTCACTGAAAACCGAATCAGGCTTGGAGATAGAAGAAATGCTTGAAGAGTCGCGGAGCGACGAGCATGAAAAATGAAATATGAAATATGAAAAAAGGAATATGGGTATAAGGTGACAAAACGGTACAGGCTGAGGGAAGTATGATTAATGAAAAAAGAGAATTAAAATCATTCGAAGACTTAAATGCTTGGCAACAGTGCAGAAGAGTGTATTTTTTGATTTATCAAGTAACAAAAAAATTTCCAGATGAAGAAAAATTCAGCTTAGTTTCACAAATGAGACGTGCTTCTATTTCTTCGGCGTCAAATATTGCAGAGGGTTTTGGTAGAACTTCCAAGCTAGACAAGGCTCACTTCTACACTATGGCTAGAGGTTCAATTACTGAATTGCAGAATCAGTGTATATTAGCAAATGATGTAGGCTTAATTAATCCTACTGACTTATTAACACTTAAAGAAGAAATTATCACAGCACATAAACTAGTTGTGGGACTAATAAAGGTCACTAAAATATGATCCGATTGCATCTTACCCATATTCCATTTTTCATATTTCATTTTTCAGACTGGGACGTTCAGGCATGAACTCTCCGATTTTTGATGTTACTTCTGCTGTTGCAGTTTTAAATCAAAC
>JAGONL010000043.1 GCA_017993025.1 Candidatus Saccharimonadota bacterium | reverse complement strand
GCGGAAATTGCATTATTTGACGACCAGGGCAGGGTGCTTTTGGCTGTGCGCGGGGAAGAACCAAATAAGGGGAAATACGATTTGCCCGGTGGTTTTGTTATTTACGGAGAGACAGTAGAAACGGCTTTACATAGAGAGATAAAGGAAGAGTTGGGGCTTGATGTGCAAGATTACGAGACCCCGCAGTTTTGCTCTAGTTGGACATTTGACTACCCTTTTAGCAAAGAGTCAGTAAATACACTTTCTTTAACTTTTGCATCTAAGCTGAAAACTACTGATAAAATTGTCGCCAGCGACGACGTGTCTGAAGTTGAGTTTTTTGATATTAGTGAACTAGATTCTTTAGAGTTTTCTTGGAGTGGCTATCCAGAACTAATACGAAAAGCCCACGCTCAACTTTTTGGATAAAAGCAGGCAGTTAAAAGTTACGGTATATAAAGTATAGTACTTAAAAATTTAAATTTAATATTTTAAATTCCTATCATCCGTTTCAAATATCCCACACTATACCCTATACCCTAAAGCCTATACCCTAGTTCTAGTTATCCTGTGAGAAGTAGTTGATCTCGTTAACAATATCTAACATTGCCTGGGCACGGGCTTTGTCATCTTCTATGTCTTTGGCTGCGTTTAATGCTTTTTCAATTAGAGTATGGTTGTCATTAGCCTGAATCATCATCATGGTTGTCTTAAAAGTTTCCTCTGGTGTACCGTCTAGGTGGTCAGCAAGTGGTTCTAGATGGGCAAGTGCCTGTTGTTTCATGTCGGCAAGCTTTGCTTGGTCTACAGGAGCAGTTTGGGCTAGTGGGGGGTCTGGCGCTACCGGTGAGCTACTAGCTTTGTTTTGAGTATCTTCGGTAGGTAGAATAACAGGAGGGGAAACAGGACCTGAAGGTGAACTTGCTGGCTCTGTGCTATGGTTTGCAAACACCCCAAAAGGTGAGATATCGGTAGGAGTATTTTGGGAAATAGGGGCAGGTGGCTCTGAAACAATTGGATTTTGAGCAAATGGATTATCGTTGTTCGATTGGTATTGTTGCTGTGGGGGAGCTTGCTGTTGGAACTGAGGGTCATACTGAGGGACTGGCTGAGCAACGGGATGATTTTGCGGTTGAGTAGCTGGATCGGTTATAGTTTGAAAATCTTGTGGTGTTACGTTGTCTAACATTGAAGGAGCTTGCGTGGCCGTAGCAGAGCCACCAGTTTGATTATCGTCAGTTTGTCCAAACATTTCCCATCCCCTTTATCTTTGAAAATTCTAAATACTAGTGACTTAAATTCTAATAAGCTTAAGCATATCTTATCATAAGAATTGGGTCATGAACACTATAAATCGGATTGTTTCATACTAGATACTAGTCTCCAGCTCCTATATACTAATCAGCATGTTAGACGATTTAAAATACATTCACACAAAAGATATAGAAGACGCACTAGGCGTTGCAATTAATCAATGGGAACAGCTGCAGATAGATGTTACTCCAAGTAAAGATTTTAATTTTGGCAACGTGTACAATGTAGTACTTGCTGGGATGGGCGGGTCTGCTCTACCCGGAGTGTTCTTTACGTCGTGGCCTAAGCTTTCAGAACCGTTTGAGATTAGCAGAAACTATACAGTTCCTGATTATGTAGACCATGAAAGTCTTGTGATTGTCTCAAGCTACTCTGGAAATACAGAGGAATCACTTTCTGCACTTGAAGATGCCAGATCTAAAAATGCCCAAATTGTTGTTGTAGCTGCCGGCGGGCAACTTATTGAAAAAGCTATAGAATATGATTTGCCTATTATTACGATTCCAGCGGGTAAGCAACCTCGTATGGCTACATTTGGGTTCGTAAAAGCATTTGTATCAATAATGGAAGGTGCTGGAGTGGCGCCTAACGGGTCGGTTGAAGAGCTGGTTAAGCATAGTGACTGGTTGAAGAGTGAATTTGCAAGCTTCGCACCAGATATTATCACAGAGAAAAATCCTGCCAAATCTTTAGCCCATGAACTTGCCGGTAAAACCGTTATTGTTTACAGTGGCCCAAAAATGTGGCCTGTGGCAAACAAGTTTAAGATATGCATCAACGAAAATGCTAAAAACACCGCCTGGTGCAGCCAATACCCGGAGTTTAACCACAACGAGTTTATTGGCTGGACCAGCCACCCTGTCGAGAAGCCTTTTGCAGTTGTAGAGATTAGGTCAAATTTAGAGCACGAAAGAATTCAAAAGCGATTCGAGGTTACAGAGCGACTATTATCTGGTAAGCGACCACACCCATTTGTGATAGAACCAAAAGGCGAAAGTTTGATTTCTCAGTTGCTTTGGACAGTTGGGTACGCAGACATAGTAAGTGTGTATTTGTCTCTGTTAAATGGTCTTGACCCAACACCAGTTGCACTGGTAGAAAAACTAAAAGCCGAGCTAAATAAATAGTTATTTTTTGAAGTAGTGTTGATGGTATGGGGGGATTTTACCTTTTTCGAATTCAGCTTGGCGCTTGCGCCATTTTTCAACTTTTCTGGGGTACCAGTTTTGTCTTGAGGTTGATTGATCATTTTTGTGCTTTTGATAAATATATTCAAATCCGTCAGCCCAGTCGCCATAAGTTGTTTGAGAAACTAAATTGTCGCTACCAAAACGCTGGGTATATCGCTGTAAAACTACTGGCACATACATAAAACCATCTGGGTATCTGTCGCCAATACTTAGCATTAACTCCCAATCTTCCATCAATTTGCAGTCTGGGTCCCATTTTATTCCTTCATCATACAAATTTTTTAGATGCATAAATCCGTTGCACGAAAATCCGGCATTTCGTTCAAAAATATCTTGAATTGTAAATTCCTCTGGGGTGTCTTCTGAATCGTCAATTGTCTGAACTAGTTTTCCGTTTTCATATAGTTCTAGTTTTCGCTCAGAGCGGGGAATAGCAAATACCGTCTTAGGGCTTTTGTCTGCCCAAACCATCATGGTCTCGATGCACATCGGCAAAAGCTCGTCGTCGCTGTCTAGATACATTATCCATTTGCCGGTTGCATACTCAATGCCGTAGTTTCTGGCTCTTGATGCGCCACCATTTTCTTTTTTCAGATATTTGATTCTTGCATCTTTGTTTTTGAGTACAATTACCTCTGTATTATCAATAGAGCCGTCATCAACAATTATCATCTCCCAATCCCTATATGTCTGAGCCAAAACACTGTCGATAGCTGTTTGAATTGTATGCGCTCGGTTGTAAGTTGGTGTAATTATTGAAACTAACTGGTTCACTTTATATCTTCTTCAGAAGGCCAAATATTATGACTAACTTTAATGCTTGCGCATTTATTGGCAAACCTCGCTGCTGTTTCTGGGGCGGTACCCTGGGATACTTTATAAATAAAGGCTCCGTTAAAGCTATCACCTGCGCCAACGGTGGTTATTGGTGATACTTTTTCACCGTCTATTACTAAGTTTACTTTGCTATTTGCAACTATACATCCTTTAGGCCCTGTCTTAACTATGACATTTTTGGCGCCTTTAGACAGTGCATATTTTATTGCTTCATCTAGCGAATCTGTGTTTGCAAACTGCATAATCTCTGTGTCGTTTGGCAAATAGTAATCAACATAGGGAAGGGTATCAGCAATACTTTGGCGGCCCAGATGCTCTTTGCCAGCGGGAAAACGGTTTGGGTCAAAAAATATCGTGAAACCTTTTTGTTTTAGCTCCGAAAATAAGTCGGGTAGTTTTGAAAAAAGATTTTCTTGTTTAGCGGTTCCGCCAAAATATATTGAACCACCATTATTAAATATAGGATGATTAAGGTTTATATCTGAGTCGGTCATAGATTTAGAGGCCGTTCCATAGTGTGCGCCAACAAACTCGCCACTATTTTTAAAAACTAAGTTTACAGATATAGATGTAGAGCTATCAGATTTTACAATCAGGCTAGAGTTAATATTCTTGTCGTCTAGTAGCCTACAAACTTCTTTGCCGGATTCGTCACTGCCAACTTTTCCCGCAAATGCTACGCTCATTTTAAATTTCAGAGATTGCATTGCTACATTTACTGCTGATCCACCCAACACAATCTCTCCCTTTTCAGCAAAATAATCCGTGCCAATTTGCAGATTATGCTTCCCGGCGAGATCTATGCCAAAGATATTATGGTCAAGATAAATGTTACCTACTGTTATTAACCGGCTATTCATTAACTTATAATAACATCTAAAAACTATCGGTGAAGTTTTCTGAGTAGCTATTTTTTGTCCAGATAATAAAACCAATAGCTATAGCTAGCAGGATGAGCAAAATTATTGTCCTTTGCTTTTCGGTTATATTAAATTTCTTCATAAGTAGCTACCCATATTTCTTATTTCATTTTTCATATTTCATCAACCTTTGGTTGAACAGGCTTTGCTACCACCACTAACCGTTGTTTTGCAGTCCAAATCGGATGACAAGTATAAAGGGTGAGCTTTTTCTCTGAACTAGGTGCTTCAATTTCTAAAGCTGTTGCTTCCACAACTTTGACCTCCGTGACTTCATACAAAATTTCTTGGCCTTCCCAATAAACTGCTAGTTTTTGGCCTACCTGTACCTTGTCTAAATGATAAAAGGTAGAAACGTTACTACCATAGAAACGGTGCCCGATTATAACCGTATTGCCGTCTTTGTTAGGTGATGAGGTGTTTGGTCTACGCCATGTGCCACCATCTTTGATGGAATTAATAGTATTTGACTCAACAATAGGCTCGTTTATTTGGATTGAAGGAATAACTATACGGTTTTCTGTGGGTGTTTGCGCTGTAGAGCTAGAACCAACTGACTCAGCCAATGCACCAGAATATGGAGCAGAAGCATTGGGTGATTTATCTCTGAGCAAATAGGCAATTTGGGGCATAAAAGGTGACAGGGCAATATATAACCCCAATAAAATCACAATTGCAGATAAAATATTATTAAATTTACGCAAAGACATGTGAATAGTATAGAGCATTTGTTTACATTAGCCTTTAGCCATGACCCCATTTTCCTAGGATTGTCGATTCTCAATTAACGTTGTAGCTCAATAGGCAATAGTCAATTGATAATGTATAGCTAACTGATAATTGCTAATCGATAATTTGTGTCACTATGCTTCTGAGCGTAGTGAGGCGATTGGGTCTTTACGAGATGCGTTAACTGCAGGGAGTAAACCAGAAATGACTCCTGTAAGCGCTGACAGGCCACCAACAAGCAGAACTACACGCAGGGTGGTAACTGGCTGTAGGTCGGTAGAAACTCTAATAATTGCGTTTGCAAAAAAGGCCAGAGCTATTCCAATAACCCCACCTACAATGCTTAAAACCACAGACTCCATTATAAACTGGCCAAGTATTTGCCCATTAGTCGCACCAATGGCTTTTCTTATTCCTATTTCACGGGTTCTTTCACTAACTGTTGCAAACATAATATTCATGATTCCAATGCCACCAACAATGAATGATATAAACGCCACACCTGCTATGAATAGGGTAATCTGGTAGAAAACTTCGTTTGTGGCCTCTAGTGCTTCTTCTTTTTCTAAAATCGTAAAGTCAACCTGGCCAGCGTGATTAGCTTGCAGGGTTGAGCTAAGTGCAGAGACTACTTCAGATACTTTTTCAGGTGCGGATGCCTCTACGTAGACTTGCATCAACTGGATTGACCCACCAACTTGCCTGGCAGCATCATAAGGGATAACGATAGAGTTGTTTAGGTTCAATGCCGCAAAAGAACCAGATTTTTGTTGTTCAAAAACCCCCTGGACAATAAAGCTGGTACCTCTTATATTCAAACTTTTCCCTACTGGAACATTTTCTTCAAACAATTTTTCGGCAACATCTTGGCCGATAATTGCCACGTTCCGGCTGTATTCTTTCTCTGTGAAAAACTCTCCGAATTGCACTTTTTGATTCAGTAGAGCAGGCAGCTCTTGTGTGCTGGCGATAATATTTCCACCACTGTATTCTTTTTCTTCATAGCTTACGATTCCGCTGACTATACCGACTGGTACCGCAGAGTTAACTCCCTCTACTTTTTCGCTGTCGCGCCAATCTTTTTCGCTTAGACTTCCGGTACTACTGATAAACGAACGTAGCGAATCCAAACTAAAGGCTTTAGCTTCTGTTTGTTTGCCCGGTCTGATTACAACCAAAGAATCCGACACAGCGTCTACCTGGTTGGCGACTTGTTGCTTAACACCTTCGCCTAAACTGACAATTGTAACAACAGAGCTTACGCCAATGACTATGCCGAACATCGTTAGTGCACTTCTAAATTTTGCACCTTTAATAGAGGATAGGGCCATGCGGATATATTCGTTAATCATTATTTGCGGCTCCGCTTAGATTTCTGTTTTTTCTTTTTTGCCTTCTTGGGCTTTTTGGGCTCTGACGGATCTGGCATGGTTTCTATCATGGCTGAAACGTTGGCGATTTTTTCATCATCATCAGATTTACGAAGTGCATTAAAGGCGTTTTGTACACGACGAGGAATTTCACCAACAGCCGTAGCCTCGTCGTAGACAATGCTACCGTCTAACATATACAAAATTCTGTCTGCATAGCGCGTAAGGGAAGGGTTGTGTGTAACCATTAGTACTGTGTTACCCAATTTGTGAATGTCGCTTAGAAGCTCCATTACCACTCTTGCAGACACGCTATCTAGGTTACCAGTTGGCTCATCGGCAATTATAATGCTAGGACCATTAACCAGTGCTCTTGCAATTGACGCGCGTTGTAGTTGACCCCCTGAGAGTTGATTGGGTAGATAGTATTCTCGGTCATTTAAACCAACTTGTTCTAGCGCTCTTGATG
>JAGONL010000004.1:2188-26067 GCA_017993025.1 Candidatus Saccharimonadota bacterium | reverse complement strand
AGATTCCAGGGGAGAACAGCCGGAACGGGCGATTTACTCGACCGTCCCGCGCGTTAGGAGGGGATATTCCCTTCCTAAAAGAAAACGCCTCCCATAAAGGAGGCGTTATTCTATAACTCGGCACCGTGCTATTTTCCCACTTGCGCAGTATAGTAACCGCTACGAGGCTTAACTTCTGTGTTCGGTATGGGAACAGGTGTTTCCCTCGCGCCATGGGCACCGACCCTATGCTTTGTGTCGACTTCTCTGCCAACAAGCAAGCTTGTTGCGCCAGAAGTCTTTTGGCGAATCACTTTGTCAGCTTACCTGTGCTTTTCGTTTCACCGTACGCTGGGTACGGCTTACGAAAATGCTCGGAGCTTCCGTGTGCTTCATCCAAACACAAACCCTAGGGTTGATGTCCTTGAAACTTGGTGTAATAGTTGAGGTTTTGAGTTGTTAATGTGTCTCTCGGTACAGGTACCGAAACTCTGCCTGTGTCATCGCTTTCAAAGTACCAAGGGTAGACTTGTGTGGGAGACGCAGGCGGAATTTCGATATCCGTTGCTTAGAGATTTAGACTGACATTTGAATTTGAAACTTGCTCTTTGGATGAGCATCAATAAACTAGTTGAAATTTGCATCCCTCATGAGACCAACGTAAACGTTAATCTCATAAAGTCATAAAAAACCAATGGATCTATTAGTACGCTTCAGCTACATGTGTTACCACACTTCTACCTTGCGCCTATCAACCTGATCGTCTTTCAGGGATCTCATGGGGAAAACTTATCTTGAGGCTAGTTTCGCGCTTAATATGCTTTCAGCGCTTATCTATCCCGCACATAGCTACTGGGCAATGCCGTTGGTACGACAACCCATACACCAGAGGTGCGTTCAACCCGGTCCTCTCGTACTAGGGTCAAATCCTCTCAATTTTCCTGACGTCCACAGCGGATATAAACCGAACTGTCTCACGACGTTCTGAACCCAGCTCACGTACCACTTTAAACGGCGAACAGCCGTACCCTTGGAAGGTGCTCCCCCTCCAGGATGTGATGAGCCGACATCGAGGTGCCAAACCGGGCCGTCTATGTGAACTATTGGGCCCGATAAGCCTGTTATCCCTAGGGTAACTTTTATCCGTTTGCGCTGTCGTTCCCACATACATAAATCTCGAAAGATTAATACAGCGGGTCACTTACTCCGACTTTCGTCCCTGATTGGCTTGTATGCCTCACAGTCAAGCCGACTTATGCGTATGCACTATCGATACGATTTCCATCCGTATCTAGTCGACCTTTGAACGCCTCCGTTACTCTTTAGGAGGCAACCGCCCCAGTTAAACTACCCACCAGACACTGTCTCATAACCGGATTACGGTCATGGTAAGAATAAAACGATTACAAGGATGGTATTTCATATTTCGACTCCACTCCGACTAGCGTCGGGGCTTCAAAGTCTCCCATCTATTCTACACATGTAAACGCCTGATTCAATGTCAAGCTGTAGTAAAGCTCCATAGGGTCTTTTCGTCCTGCTGCGGACAGCCGGCATCTTTACCGGCAATGCACTTTCACCGAGCTCTTCGTTGAGACAGTACCCAAATCATTACGCCATTCGTGCGGGTCAGAACTTACCTGACAAGGAATTTCGCTACCTTAGGACCGTTATAGTTACGGCCGCCGTTCACTGGGGCTTCAGTTCAGACCGTGAAGTCTTCCCCTTAACCTTCCAGCACCGGGCAGGCGTCAGCCCCTATACTTCCACTTTCGTGTTTGCAGAGACCTATGTTTTTGGTAAACAGTTGCTTGGGTTCTTTCGCTGCGGCCCCGTCACAGTAACTACCACGTTACGTGCTTATTTAGGGGTCAGCTCTCTTTTCTCAATTATTTCTCGTATCCGACTGAAAAATAGAATGCTTAAAAACTATTTTTCAGGCCGTTGTTTTCAAAAAGAAAACTGGCTTAAAATTTTGCCACAGTGATAAACACTGTGACGGGGCAGACCTTATCCCGAAGTTACGGTCGCTTTTTTGCCGAGTTCCTTAACGAAGATTCACTCGTACACCTTGGTCTTCTCGACCTGAGCACCTGTGTCGGTTTGCGGTACGGATGACTATAGACACGCGTTTATATGCTTTTCTGGTCAGTACTCTCACAAAAATCATTTGTTCGAAAACAAACTTTCATTCATTGCCAGTTAGACAATTTAGACGGATATAACCATGAATCCGCTTCTGCTACCATGCCGCGCACAATAAACAATCTATAGCCAGTACGGGAATATTAACCCGTTGTCCATCGCCTACGCTACTTGCCTCGGCTTAGGCCCGACTAACCCTGGGACGATTACCGTGGCCCAGGAAACCTTGCTCTTTCGGTGGGCAGGATTCTCACCTGCCTTGTTGTTACTCATTCCAGCATTCTCACTTCCTAACGCTCCACCGTACCTCACAGTACGACTTCGACGCAGATAGGAACGCTCCTCTACCACGCGTATAAATACGCATCCACAGCTTCGGTGCTATACTTAGCCCCGTTACATTTTCCGCGCAGGATCTCTTGATGAGTGAGCTGTTACGCACTCTTTAAATGAATGGCTGCTTCTAAGCCAACATCCTCATTGTTTAAGAAATCCCACCTCGTTTCCCACTTAGTATAGACTTAGGGACCTTAGCTGGTGGTCTGGGCTGTTTCCCTTTTGAGCGACGAACTTAGCTCCGCCGTTCTAACTGCCGTAGTTCCGCATGTAGTATTCGTAGTTTGTCAAGGGTGGGTAGTCTTACGACCCCCAGTCCGAAACAGAGCTCTACCCCTACATGTTACCGTACGACGCTAACCCTAAAGTTATTTCGAGGAGAACCAGCTATCTCCGAGTTCGATTGGCATTTCACCGCTAACCACAAGTCATCCGGGCATGTTGCAACGTGCTACGGTTCGGCCCTCCACGACGTTTTACCGTCGCTTCAGCCTGCTCATGGTTAGGTCACCCGGTTTCGGGTCTAATTGGTAGGACTTTGTCGCCCTATTCAGGCTCGCTTTCACTGTGCCTCTCGCCAAATGGCTTAAGCTTGCCCTAACAATTAACTCGCTGGATCGTTCTACAAAAAGCACCCCGTCACAGATAAATCTGCTCCGAGTCCTTGTACGCATATAATTTCAGGTTCTATTTCACTCCCCTTCCGGGGTTCTTTTTACCTTTCCCTCGCGGTACTAGTTCTCTATCGATCATAAGTTATATTTAGTCTTGGAACGTGGTCGTCCCAGCTTCGGACAGGGTTTCTCGTGCCCCGTCTTACTCGAGAAAGTAAAAATAAGGTGTTCAACACTTAGTATACCGGGCTATCACCGTCTCTGGCCAAGCTTTCCAGCTTGTTCTACTCGCATTGAACATTTTTTACCTTATGTACACTCGTGACAGCGTGTACGCTCAAACCAATGTTTCAAATAAATTTAAAACATCAGCTTGAAATATTTACTTCTCACAACCCCTAATTTACATTCGTCTGTCAACTTATCCGACTCAATTAAGAGACGGAAGTAAACTAAGTTTAGACTATTCCAGTTTCGCTCGCCACTACTCCCAGAATCGTTGGTTACTTTCTATTCCTCGCCCTACTAAGATGTTTCAGTTCAGGCACTTACCATTGACTACCCTATATATTCAGGTAGCTATACAACAACATTACTCGTTGTGGGTTTCCCCATTCGGACATCTTCGGTTCAAAGGTTGTTGGCACCTCCCCGAAGCTTATCGCAGCCTACTACGTCCTTCATCGGTAACTTATGTCAAGGCATCCGTTATATGCGCTTATGTAGCTTTTTATGAGTGACTATTCTGTTTGTAGTCAGAATAGCCTCTATGCATTTTTCAACTAGTTATTGATACTCACCAGTGTAATGAGACAACTGTAAACAGTTTTCTCATCGCGCAGGACACCGGAATAAATCCGCTGTTCTGGCTGCTCTTTCCAGAGCTACAGAATTGAACGCTTATCGATTGCTCAATTGGCGGTTCAATAACACATACGTAATTTTTTTACGATTACGTTTAAATTTTCAAATTGTAACCACATGACTTATTTGATGTCAAAAATCATGCGGTTTTCGTCAGCCTAATTTTTAAGTTACACGTGAACTAAAGGGTTTTGTACTGAAGGGCCTGTTTTAAAAGCCCCTTTTTACTACCTCTGCTTGAGTTCACGATTAAACAGGTTGCGGCTGTTTCTACTTGAACTCAAGTCCAGATATAATATCAATGTAATGGCCCGCTGTAAAGAAGAAAATAAGCTTTTATTGTTGCGATATTTGCAACGCTATTTTCATCACCCAAAACATCAATTTAAACTATTAATATTTTAGTCCTTTTTGGTAGATAATGCCAGCTCTAAATCTTCAAAAAATCCGTCTACAAACTTTTCTTTATCACTACTATTTTGTTCTTTGAGTTCCGCGGGGCTCAAAATCCCCACCCAATCCACCTCTTCGGGAGTCACAATTTTAGGCGTCTCGTCGCTGTACCCTACAAATATATATGAGTAGGTATTATATTCGTTAATACCCTGCTTGATGAGTTTTAGAAACTTTGGAGTTACGCCTATTTCCTCTTCGGCCTCACGCAATCCGGCTGTTTCTGGCGATTCGCCTGACTGGATAGCCCCACAAGCATGGTCAATATAACCTGGGTTTACTTTTTTGTTGCGTGAACGCCTGTGTACTAGAATATTGCCCGCACTATTCATGATAATAACAATAGCTACTTGGACATGCAGACCACCTAGATTCATAGATTCCCCACGCTCAACGTCGGTTTTAATAATTTTGCCGTTCGAATCAACAAGGTCCAGTAATTCAATCATTGGAGTAATTATAGACTAGTGCAGTCCTAAAATAAAAAAACCCAATCTTACGATTGGGCGTTTTTATTGGTGGAGACACAGGGACTCGACTCACAATCTGCGAGCCCGAAACTTCGTCTTTGAAAACAAGTTTTCAAGAGAAGGTTTCCTTGCAAACTGCCAATGGCAGTTTTCACCTGGACCCCGTGCAGGGTTTGAGCCCTGATGTCACCAAAACAAAAACCATCCTTTCGGATGGTACTTGTTTTGGTGGAGACACAGGGACTCGAACCCTGGACCCCCGCCTTGCAAAGGCGATGCTCTAGCCAACTGAGCTATGTCCCCAAACTATTTAGATTTTTAAATATTTTGTACTAATTGGACTTGCTCATGATAGTTGCTAGAGCATAATGCTATATTTTGTTTTTGCAACTATGTTGCGCAACTGAGCTAAGTCCCCAAAATGTAGTAATTGGTGGGCGATGGTGGACTCGAACCACCGACCTCTTCCTTATCAGAGAAGCGCTCTAACCAGCTGAGCTAATCGCCCACATGCCAGGGCATTTCAATTACTCGGTATATTCTACCTAAAAAACTCAAAAAACTCAAGGTAGAAACTAAGGATAAACAAAAAAGCCAGTATTGCTACTGGCTTTTAGTAGTTAAATTCTGAATAGTGTAAATCAAACGTCGTTTTTTATTGTTTTAGACTGTTCTTGTCCAGATAGACTGGAAGAAGTAGATTATCAGTACTAACGTAATCTACCAAGATCGACCTAGCTCTTATGTGTATTGCTACGACATAATGCTAGTTTCTCCCTAGAAAGGAGGTAATCCATCCGCACCTTCCGGTACGGATACCTTGTTACGACTTAACCCCAATCATCTCCCCTACCTTAGGCCTAGACAAGCTAGGACGTCAGGTATTGGCGACTTTCATGGTTTGACGGGCGGTGTGTACAAGACCCGGGAACGTATTCACGGTAATCTGCTGACTTACCGTTACTAGCGATTCCAGCTTCATGCAGGCGAGTTTCAGCCTGCAATCCGAACTGAGACCGGCTTTGATGGGATTTGCTCCCCCTCGCGGGTTGGCTTCCCTTTGTACCGGCCATTGTAGCGTGTTTGTAGCCCCAGACGTAAGGGTAATACTGACCTGACATCATCCCCTCCTTCCTCCCTGTTACCAGGGCAGTCTAGCTAGAAAAATACAACTAACTACAAGGGTTGCGCTCGTTGAAGGACTTAACCTAACATCTCACGACACGAGCTGACGACGGCCATGCAACACCTGTCACTTGGCTTCCGAAGACACAGTCTACTTTCGTAGTCTTTCCAAGGATGTCAAGTCTGGGTAAGGTTCTTCGTTTACCATCGAATTAAACAACACACTCCACCGCTTGTGCGGGTCCCCGTCAATTCCTTTATGTTTTAGTCTTGCGACCGTACTCCACAGGCGGGATGCTTAACGCGTTAGCTTCGCTACTGATCGGGTCGATACGACCAACAGCTAGCATCCATAGTTTAGGGCGTGGACTACCGGGGTATCTAATCCCGTTTGCTACCCACGCTTTCGTGCCTGAGCGTCAGTAATGGGCCAGTTATCTGCCTACGCCATCGGTGTTCCTCCAAATATCTACGGATTTCACTCCTACACTTGGAATTCCAATAACCTCTCCCATACTCTAGCTTACCAGTTCAAAGTATGTGTGTACGGTTGAGCCGTACGATTTCACACCTTGCTTAATAAGCCGCCTACGCAACTCTTTACGCCCAGTAATTCCGGATAACGCTTGGGTCCTACGTATGACCGCGGCTGCTGGCACGTAGTTAGCCGACCCTTATTCTTGAGCTACTATCATAATTATCACTCATAAAAGCAGTTTACGACCCTAGGGCCTTCATCCTGCACGCGGTGTTGCTCCATCAGGCTTTCGCCCATTGTGGAAAATTCCCTACTGCTGCCTCCCGTAGGAGTCTGGGCCGTGTCTCAGTCCCAGTCTGGCTGATCATCCTCTCAGACCAGCTAATGATCGTAGTCTTGGTGAGCCATTACCTCACCAACAAACTAATCATACGCAGGCCGCTCCCAAAGCGCCCGAAGGCTTTAATCCTTAGATCACATGCGGTATTAGACACCGTTTCCGGTGCTTATCCCTCACTTTGGGGTACGTTCCTACGCGTTACTCAGCCGTCCGCCGCTCGTGTACTTTCACACATTATTCAACCACCGTGTCACTAGCCTAGTGACTTTGTGTTGTCCTGTTAGTATCCAAATTGGACTTAACCGTTTAAATAATCTGTGAAAGCCTTACCGCTCGACTTGCATGTATTAGGCACACCGCCAGCGTTCATCCTGAGCCAGGATCAAACTCTCCATAAAAAAGAATTCGAAATTCTCATTGAAAAACTCTAACGTATTTACTAAATTCACATTTACTAAAATTAAAGAAAAAATTGACGTTGATTTACACTATTCAGTTTTTAACGAACTTTAAGGACACTTTTGCTTCTTTCGGAAGCTAAGACACCCTAATTGCGTAAAGGTAATTCTACCTTAAGGATTAGTGCCCTGTCAATAGTATTTAGGCTTATTTACTACTTTTAGCGTCTTTTTCTGTTGTAGATTTGTCTTCGTCTGATTCATCTGGCTCTTCTGCGTCTACAAGTCCGATAGATGCTACAGTGTCATCGTCGTTAAGTCTCATGACTCTAACACCTTGAGTTGCTCTACTAATTTCAGATATATCGTTAAGTCCAAGCCTAATAGTCTGGCCCTGAGTCGAGATTATTATAATCTCTTGTGACGCATCGTTGTTTAGGCTTGCTACTCCAATGAGCTGACCAGTCTTGTTGTTTACAACAGCAGAGCGAATACCTACACCGCCTCTTGCGTGTGGAGTAAACTGTGCAACTTTAGTTCTCTTGCCGTAACCGTTTTGGCTAAGTACAAATATAGAAGCGTTGTCATTTACTATATCCATACCTATAACTCTATCGTCTTTTCGAAGCCTAATGCCCCTTACGCCACGCGATACTCTGCCCATGGCACGTACATTGTCTTCGTGGAATCTAATGGCCTGACCCTGCTGTGTGGTGATGATGACTTCATTTTTGCCATCGCTTTGCGTTACCCAACGAAGCTCGTCTTTGTCATCAAGATTAATTGCAATCATTCCAGAACTTCTTACGTTTTTGTAAGCTTCTATTGCTGTCTTTTTAACAACGCCATTTAATGTACACATGAACAAGAAGCCACCTTCTGATTTACTGTCAGACCTAATAATAGATGTTACTACTTCGTCCGGTTGAAGTTGAAGCAAGTTAACAACAGCTACACCTTTAGTCGTAAGTCCTGAAGCCGGTATTTCGTATGTTTTCATTCTAAATACGCGACCCTTATCCGTAAAGAACAACAGATAGTCATGAGTGTTTGCAAGGAGTAAATGCTTAACTATATCTTCTTCTCTTGTAGCCATACCACGCTTGCCTTTTCCACCGCGGTTTTGCTTTCGATATTCTAGAGCATTACTGCGCTTGATATAGCTAGCTGATGTCATTGTTACAACAACTTGTTCGTTTGGTATTAGCTCTTCTTCGCTAAATTTACCAAGTTCCTGAGGAACAATTACTGTCCTTCGCTCGTCAGCAAACTGCTTTCTGATTTCTTTGAACTCATCTTTTATAATTGTGAGTACACGTTTTTCGTCAGCAAGAATTAGCTCAAGTTCAGCAATTAATTTCATAAGTTCAGCAAGCTCGTCTTCAATTTTCTTGCGCTCTAATCCTGCTAATGTTCGCAACTGCATTGCCAAAATAGCTTTGGCTTGAAGTTCTGATAAATTAAATTGCTTTATCAAATTCGCTTGAGCTTCGTCTGTAGTCTCGCTTGCCCGAATAGTCTTAATAACTTCATCAATGTGGTCTAGTGCTATCTTTAAACCATCTAATATATGCGCGCGGTCTTTTGCCTTGCGTAATTCGTACTCTGTTCTTCGTCTAACAACCACTTGTCTGTGCTTGATATGTTCTTGGATAATGTCCTGAAGGCCAAGTACACGTGGTTGTATGCCGTCTATAAGTGCCATCATGTTGAAGTTAAAAGAACCCTGAAGCGGAGTTAACTTGAATAACTGATTAAGAAGCTTCTTCGGAAACGCGTCGCGCTTCAAATCAATAACAATCTTCACCACACCACGAGCACTCTCGTCCCGAAGGTCAGAAATACCCATGATTTTCTTCTCTTTGTACAAATCAGCAATTTTCTCAATCAAACTAGCTTTGTTCAGCCCGTATGGAATCTCTGAAATAACAATTTGCGTTTTACCCTTGTCGTTTTCGATAATTTCGGCAACACCACGAACAACTACACCGCCCCTACCTGTTGCATAGGCTGTACGTAAACTTTCCTTGCCGTAGATAATACCACCGGTAGGAAAATCAGGACCCTGAACATAGTGCAGTAAATCGTCAACAGTAGCGTCTGGGTTGTCGATCTGATGAATTGTGGCATCGATTAGCTCGCCCAAGTTGTGTGGCGGAATATTTGTAGCCATACCCACAGCAATACCTAGTTGTCCGTTAAGTAGAAGATTAGGTAGTTTAGCTGGCAGAACTGAAGGCTCTTGCTTTGTTCCGTCGTAGTTTTCGCGGAAATCAACAGTTTCTTTATCTATATCGGCAAGAAGTTCGTCTGCAAGACGCTCCATTTTAGCCTCTGTATAACGATAAGCAGCCGGTGGATCTCCGTCCATCGAACCAAAGTTACCCTGTCCGTTTACTAACATATAACGCATAGACCATGGCTGAGCCATACGAACCATAGCGTCATATATCGAGCTGTCACCGTGAGGGTGATATTTACCCATTACGTCACCAACTACGGTGGCACTTTTTCGGTGCCTAGAGGTGCTACGTAGTCCTGAATCGTGCATTGTATACAAAATACGTCTGTGCACAGGCTTCAAACCGTCGCGCACATCAGGCAGGGCTCTATCAATTATAACGCTCATCGAATAGCGCAGATAGCTGTCTTCCATAACTTTCTCTACAGTACGGTCTTCTACGATACGCGAGTGAGTTTGCGCTGGCTTTTCTAGAACTTCCACCACTGGAGTATCTTCTGTATTTTCTATCTGTGGTTTATTGTCGTCATCCATTTTATATATCCAAATCTTTCACAAATTTTGCATGCGTTGTAATAAAGTTCTTTCTTGGCTCTACCTCTGCCCCCATAAGCTTTGTAAATATACTGTCAGCTTTCTCAGCATCTTCAACACGTATCTGCACCAAAACTCGCTTTTCGGGGTTCATAGTTGTCTCAAACAACTGTTCTGCATCCATTTCACCCAAACCTTTGTAGCGCTTCTGCTCTGTAAATCCTGCCTGTTTGTATCGTTCGGTGTTTGGGTCGATTTTTATGCCCTCTGCCTTGCGTTTTGCAATTTCCTCATCAATAATCACGTCCAAATCTGGTTCGTCATAGATAAATATGTTGTTTTTCTTGCCAGCTTTAACAAGTTCAAACAGCGGTGGCTTAGCAAGATACAGGTGCCCGCCGTCAACAACTTGTCGCATAAACCTAAAGAAGAATGTCATTAAAAGCGTAGAAATGTGACTACCGTCAACATCGGCATCGGTCATAATAATAACCCTGTCATATCGAAGGCCAGTTATATCAAACGAATCTTCTATCCCAACACCAAGTGCTTTGATAAGACTAACAATTTCATTATTACCAAGCATTTTATCCAGACGCGCTCGCTCCACGTTCAAAACTTTACCTCTTAATGGCAAAATAGCTTGTGATTTGCTGTCGCGTCCGCTTTTAGCTGAACCACCAGCAGAATCACCCTCTACAAGATAGATTTCTGAATCTTTTGGATCTTTATTGGAACAATCTGCAAGCTTACCTGGCATACTTGCGCCCTCTAGAACACCTTTTCTAATAATGTTTTCGCGTGCAGCTCTGGCTGCTTTTCTAGCACGTGCGGCAAGAAGAGATTTACCGATAATTTTTTTTGCAGTTGTAGGATGTTCCTCTAGGTAATAGCCAAACCACTCAGCAAAAACGCTCTCTACATAACCACGCATTTCCGGGTTGCCAAGTTTATTCTTTGTCTGACCCTCAAACTGCGGATCTGGTAGTTTAACCAAAATAATCGCCGTCAAACCTTCTCTAGTATCTTCACCAGATAGGTTTTCTTCTTTTTCTTTCAGAAGCCCGTTTTTGCGAGCGTAATCGTTAACTACTCTTGTTAGTGCCGTTCTAAAGCCTGTTAGGTGAGTACCGCCGTCTGGGTTGAACACATTATTTGCAAAAGCCTTAACTGTCTCATTATATGTATCAGAATATTGCAGAGCTACTTCAACCTGGCAGTCTTTAGCCGGTTTATCGACGTAGAAAACATCATCAATTGGATCTTTACCGATATTAAGGTGCTTAACATAACTTTGAATTCCGCCTTCAAAATAGAACGAATATTCTTTGCCAGTTCTCTCGTCTACTACCGAGGTCTTAATGCCTTTTGTCAAATAAGCTTGATGCCGTAGATAATCTAGAACCCAGGTGTACTCAAAAGGCTCGTCAGCCATGATTGATGTATCCGGCCAAAAACTAATAATTGTACCCGTTTTATCAGATGGGCCAACTTTTTTAATAGGGCTTTTTGGTGCACCCTTTTCGTATTCCTGAATATAATATCCACCGTCAGTGTGTACTTCTGCTATCAACTTGTTAGATAGAGCGTTCACAACAGATACACCTACACCATGAAGACCACTAGAGACTTTATAGCCTCCACCGTCAAACTTACCGCCGGCATGCAAAATTGTAAGTACAGTTTCAAGCGAGCTTACTCCAGTTTTGGCGTGCTTTCCAACAGGGATTCCACGCCCGTCATCTTCTACCCTAATTCCACCATCAGCAAGCATAGTGACTTTTACTTCCGTGGCGTAGCCAGCAATAGCCTCGTCAATACCGTTGTCGGCTACTTCTTTTATCATATGGTGCAAACCATCTATACCGGTGCTTCCGATATACATACCTGGTCGCTTGCGTACTGGCTCTAGGCCTTCTAGCACCTGAATAGAGCTAGAATCATACGTACTTTTTTGTTTACTCAACTTGAATACCCTCTTTATAAGCTTATTTTTGTCGTCACAACCTATTATAAAGGACTTAAGCTACTCCTGACAACTACTTTACTATTGATTGAACACTGATGGCTAACCCAAAACAAAGATAGACTTTTTGGCTGAGCCCAAGCGGCTAAAAAATTCGTTTCCTAGCTCACCATATCTGTAGATATTATTCACTAGAGAGAACAACTTTTTTATTCCACTTGAATCTCTAACCAAAATTGTCGACTTTGTCTTGAGTTAGCCACAAAAATGTGGTTGAATAGCATTAGCAGTTTATAGCTATAAAGGAAAAATTAAAATGTTCAAAAAACTAGTAGCCAACTTACCGTTCAATCCAAGCCTAATAACCCAAGTAAGTTTCTATACAGAAAGACTTAAGCAAGAGCGTTCGATACGAAGACTCAGTTTCCTTTTCATCGTTGCAGCAATGCTAATTCAAATGTTTGCAGTTGTAGTACCACCAGAAAAATCGTTAGCAGCTTCTTCTAACCATATAATTAATGGTCTAAAAACCCGCGATGATATTCTTTCAGCCTGGGATAACGGCGACGTGGCGGGAATTTACGGTGCATTCGGTGTAACGAGAGATGATATAGCGTCACTACCTCAACAACCAAATGCAAATTTATTTTCCGGCGATGGTAATGATTATTGGACAATCGGTCGAAGCTCATTAACGGGCTATACTAATGTTGAACAAAAATACAAAAATTCACAAATTACAATACAGTATTCAGGACAGAACACCAGTTCAACGGCTGACGATAAATTTGTATATCATCGCCAGCTAAAAGCCTGGGATATCGTAAATAAATCTGGAAATTATTATCCAGGTAGTTTTAAGGGAACCTTAAAGGCTACTGGTGAAACATTTTGGATACTAGGAGACTGCGGTAATTTCACTAAAATTGGTAAGTACACACCACCCCCACCTCCGCCTCCTGCTCCAACACCAACGCCCACCCCTACTCCTACTCCAACGCCAGTCCCAACACCAACACCAACGCCGACCCCTACTCCGACGCCGACGCCTGCACCAACCCCTGCACTTAAAATTGTAAAAACAATTATTGATAAGCCCGCTTCTCTTAAGCCCGGGGATACATATACTTACTTAATTCAATATAGAAACACCGTTAATGCCTCTCTTGCAGAAAACGTGACAATAACAGATGAGCTGGATATCAAAAACTTTGATGTGGTCAAGATTGTACCTAGTGACGCAAAGGTAACAAATGGTTTTCTTAAATATGAGATTGGTAGTCTTGCATTTAGCACGGACTACAAAGATATTAAAATTACAGTTAGGCTAAAAGATCAGATAAGCTCTGGTACCTCTGTGTGTAATGCCAGCCGCATCACAGCCTCCAATGCAACATCGGTAGAAACGCCAAAAGTGTGTATCGGAGTAATAACACCATGTCCTTATGACAATAATATCCCAGATGTAAACAACCCAAATTGCAGCATACCTAAACTTGTCTGTAGCGTTGTTGATACCGCCGTAAACCGCACAACTCGAAAAGTAACTTTCAAAACGACGGTCGTTTCATCAAATCCTAATAACACAACTGTAATAAACTATAGTTATGATTTCGGTGACGGCAGTCCTGCGCTCGTACAAGCTAGCTCAGCACTCACAAATGAAGCTACGCACACCTTCGAACCTGGTAAATTCACGACCAAAGTTAAGATTTCTTATACCACTAGTGGCGTCGCTGGAGCGCAAAACATAGACTGTAGCGCACCGATTAGTTTCGAAGAGGACCAGGCAGTTGGACAAGCGAAATCTGTAAGAAATGTCACGCACGATAGAACTGGTAATGCAGCCATAGAGACAAAACTACTGGCCAACGACGTGCTTGAATACACTCTAACAACCAGCAACTCACAAAACTACGAGCGTGTTGGGATAGATGTTTCAGATTATATTGGAGACATCCTTGACTACGCATCGTTAGATACAGAATACCTAAAAACAAAGGGTGGTACATATGACGAAACTACTAAAAAAGTAATCTGGAAAGACGTTACAATACCAGCAAACGGCCAGGTTCTTAACGTGTTTCAAGTCAAAATTAAAAACCCAATTCCCTCAACCAACTCACCTTCTACTGTTAGTACGTCGTTCGACTGTAAGATTAGCAATGAATACGGAAACGAAATTACTATTAATATGAGCTGTCCATTAGTTAAAGGGGTTGAAACGCTTCCAAACACCGGCCCTGGCTCCAGTTTGATTATGATGACGCTAGTAACCACAGTTGTAGGCTATTTCTTCTCAAGAAGTCGCTTGCTAGCCCGTGAAATGGACTTAATTCGCAGTGATTACGCTGCAACAGGAGGAATGTAGAAATGTCTGAACAATTACCGCAACCAAAAGGTCAGGAACAGAGTGGTGAACTACTCCAGAAAAACGAACTTGATGCTATCCGTGAAAAGCTAAATAAAGAGCTAGAATCAAATGCCGAGAAAGCCAAAAATTCCGTAGGCGATACTGAACAATTGGCAAGAAAAGTTGAACAGTACGCCATCAGTGGCAAAGAAATGAGCCACGGTGATAGGGCTGATACTAAGAGACACCCTGTTCTAGTTAACAAACAGCTAAAAGATATGGCCTACCTGCGCGCTATGACAAGAGTGAGGAAACACCTATCATTACCTTCCAAAGCCTTCAGCAAGGTCGTACACAGCAAAGCAGTGGAAAGACCAAGCGAAATTATAGGAAACACCGTTGCACGGCCTTCTGGTATGCTTGGTGGTGCGTTTGTGGCAGCCGTCGGCTCATCGATACTACTTTGGATTACAAAACACTACGGCTATGAATATAATTATCTCGCCGTTGTGCTTTTATTTGTTATTGGCCTAACATTGGGACTTGCAGTAGAAATACTCTGGAAAACCGTCAAACTCAAAAAGCACTAAATTTTAATTAGTATCTTACCGCAGAGTAATTGTCGCCTCGTTAGAGGAGTTTTGGTCATCACTGTTATGTATCACACCTTCACCTGGTTGATTGCTATTAGTTGTGGTTATAGGTGTCGCAGGCACTAGTTGTGGTTGTGCCTGTTGTTGGGGTGGCAAAACGTCATTCTGCGTCAGAACAGGCTGTGGTTGCGTTTGAATCATTGGTTGCGACTGCATAGGAGCCTGCTGGACTGGAGCAGTATTGATTTGTTGAGATTGACCGCTTTGTGGCACACCAGGAGCCTGGATGGGCTGTTGAGGTGGCTGAGCTGGAGCTTTATTAAACGGAGAAGATGGAGCTTTAAAACTGTTAGTTTCCTTCTTTTTTAGCCAATCATCAAGAAAAGAAGCAGAACTTGGCTTCTGAGGTGGTTGTGCCCCTGCGCCCATTCTTCCAGCAACAGGTTTTGCCTGGCCAATAGGCTCTAAATCATCAGTCTGCAGTCTATCCATGATTTCCTTCTCTACAATTGCCCTAGGACGCCCATGTTTAGCGGCCGACAACTGCTTCAGCGCATCGGCCAACTCTTTATTTGGGTTACCAAGCGGTGGCAATCCAGCCATACTAAACGGCTGTGTCGGTATACCACCAATCAACATTCTCATAATCATATTACCGTTCGGAATACGCTGAAGGTCATCCATGTCAAAAATAGGCGTAAACTGCTTCGCCAGAAACTCAGCATCGGCTGTACCGACACGGAAAGACACAATTGTACCGATGTTACCAAACACTGCGTCCCGTATCTCATCTGTTAACTGGGTAGTAAACTGGTTAGCGACAATCAGGTTCAGTCGATACTTTCGAGCCTCAGACAAGATACTAGCAAAAGAATCTGTTGAGAAGTTCTGGAACTCATCAACATAGAGACAAAAATCTTGACGTTCGCTCTCTGGTATATTTGCCCTAGACATCGCTGCAGCCTGGAATTTCATAACAAAAATCATACCAAGCAACTTAGAGTTCAACTCGCCAGTACGTCCTTTGCTAAGGTTAACCAGCAGAATTTTCTTATTATCCATAATGTCTCTGATATCAAATGAGCTCTTGGTTTGACCAATGATGTTTCGCATCATTTCGTTAGCCATAAAGGCACCAAACTTCGACACAAACCAACCCAAAACTTCACTTTTGTGATAGTCACTCGTCTGAGCCATTTCCTTGTTCCAGAAATCGAGAACAATCTTATCCTTCACAAAAGCCAGCTTTTCTTTGGCGTATTGGTTGTCCGTAAACACCTTAGGAATATCAATAAACGTCGCCCCTGCAGGGTCTGCCATAATTGTGCGTGATGCCATTCTAAACCAATGTTCATAACGCGGGCCAATGATACCCTGGTGCTGAGGGTCGTACAGTTTATAAAGCATATTTATAGCTTCTTGTATCAAGAAATCTTGCTGGTCCGGGTGGTCAAACTCGAACAAGTTTAGACCTAGAGGATAGTCCATGTCGGCCGGGCAAAAATACACAATATCTTCAGTTCTCTCTTTAGGAACCATAGAAAGTAATTTTTCGGCGACATCACCGTGCGGGTCTATAAACGCAAACCCATCTCCATTTAACATATCCTGCAGGGCCAAATTTTCTAGAAATGTTGACTTACCAGTACCCGTTTGTCCAACTAAATACAGATGTCGTCGTCTATCATCAAGTGATAGATTAATTTTTTTCTTTGACCCCCTAAACACGTTATAACCCAGTAATAACCCATCATCTGGTATATTTCTAGGGCCGTCAGCTTGCTTTGAAGCCTGTCGCTGTAACTGTGTAGTAGGGATACTACTTTGGTCAGGAAAGTGAAAAATAGTAGCCAGCTCGATAGCATTTAGAATCATCTTGTTATTTTCAGGTGGGAAAAACCTCAATATGTATGCAGTAATAAAGCTATCAATATCCTTTGCAGGTACATATTTAAAACCGTTTTTACCCTGAGAATCAAATAATGCAAAAGTAGCCACCAAACTATTCAAAACAGATTGAGCCCTCTGTGAAATATTTGATGAAGCCACAATCCTAATACACACCTCGTAGCCTGAATGCCTGGTCTTTTCTTCAATAGCGTCAATTAATGATTGGTCGACCCCGCTTAATGGCTTTTCATCTTTTTTGTGTTCATCTTTAGAATCTTCAGGTGGTTTAAACGGTGCATAGATTATTTGGCTAAACCAAGTAGACATCAGCTTACCCTTACTCTTATGTCCCTCGTTTTTCCTTTTTTTCTGTGCAGTATTAATTGCATTTTTACGCCACTCTCCGTTAGCTGGACGAAGTAAAATCTGAATCCCGGCACCATCTTCCTTATCCAAGGTCGACAATGCGTTTAGTATAGACTGCATTGTGTCGCGTTTAAGTTCCTGGAAGGTAGCAATAGGATAAGACGCGTCTTCTTTTAGTATTAATTCACCACCCATTGTCCCGCTAGTTCTTCCGACAGGACTAAAAATATTGTGTTCAACCACCTCTTCTAACCTTGCAGATGGATAAGCACTAACAATTGCCTGTTGTACGACTTCGACTAACGCAACTGGCACAGCTGCATAAAAATGCACAAAACCCCTTGTTCCAACAATTTCAAACGCAAAGTGCCGTTGACCGTAAAACTTCGACTTAAACCCTTTCTGAGCCGTGCTTGCTATGATGTCGTAAAGTGTCTCTGCCTTAGATATAGTTTCATCTATAACATCTCGGGCGTCCCTAGAACCAACTTCAGTGTCAGAACTTGACGGAGGTAAATGAATAAGTAGCGGAACCATCTTGAGTCCTCTTTCGAAGTTCTTCTGTTCTCGCCACATCTTCCTAGTGTGCATATACCCAAATACAGCGATACCCAACAATATACTGAAGGCAATAAGGATTATTATCACTAATGTCATTTTATGCTCACCCTACTCTATTACCTTTATATCTTTGTCATAGCGCTTTTTGATATATTCAGCCTTCACCTTATTAAGTTCCTTATTCTGAGCAAAAGGGTCACCGTGCGTACTATTTACGATAGCCTTTGCTTTTTCAACCCAGGCTTTTTCGATTAAATCTATATCCTCGGCTACTGCAGGTGTCGCTATTGAACTTGCTTGGTACGCAGGAGCAGCAAATTGTTGCATTGGAGCCAAAGATACAGGTTGCACTACTTGAGCTGGCATTGGTGACATAGCAGATGGCAGCTCCATCTGTACGGAGCTTATATTCTCTTGGTGGGTCTCTGAATCAGCAGACTCAACATTTGGTAGTTTGCGCTCTAAGGCTTCGTTTTCTTCCATATACTTAAATTAAATTATAGCAATAACTCCTTAGTTTGGCCATGATCTTCTGAAGTAAAATACCCCTACAATAGCAAGAGTAAGCAAAAGCGCTATGTCAAAGAAGGCTAACTGCCCTAAAGCAGAAAACATAATTAACAGCATTACAACAGATGCTATAGTTACTGCTATTGTTTTTACATGTTTTTTAGGCAAACGACCAAATATTGGACTCAATATCATAATAAAAGAGAAAACTACAACCCAAACAAGTATTAAAGGCATAAAACTTAGCACAAAACTGTTTTCCGAAGGAGCAGTAAAAAGAAAAAACGATAAAAGTAGCACAAAAGACACAACAAAAATAAACGGAAATGTCATAATTGAAATAATTTTTTTGATTACTTTCATAATATTTATTGTACCCCTATTCTTCAAAAACACTTATAAAATTGAATAAAATTAAAATTCACGCCTCCAAAGCGTGAATTTTACTAACAGAAACTTTTATTTTTATAAGAGGTGCCTTGGACGATAAATCCGCTCTAAATATTTATGACTTATGAAGCGCTTATCGTCCGCTGGCTTTGACTGACCGCTCAAATAAGCTTTAGGCTAATATGAGCGTTATGTTTATTCAGGGTTTTTATTTTTGCTGAACATACTTTCATGTTAGCACTTATGCTTAAATAAGTCAATAGTATTTAAACTATTTTATTTGTTGTAAGAATTATATCTATAGATTCAGCATATTTATATATGACAGTGTTATTATTTATATACTATTTATTTATTACAACGCATTTTTTTCATAAAAATGAATAATTTTTTACTTATTGTTCTTACTATCAACAATTATTTGTATAAATTTGCAACGTACACTACTGCAGATATTTTTAACTTTTAACCATATATTTTGCATAAACTACCATTTGCTAAGCATTAATTCTAGCTTACAAATACATTAATTCTTTAATTTAAGACCTATCTACCTCTATATGTACATACTTACTTCAACCTACAGCAGTAACAAACGAAAGCTAATTTTAATCCGTACAGCTTTACTTTAACCAAACACGTTAGAAGTTTGTGCCGCAAAACCTTAAATATTCCTTCAGGAAATACAATATCTATTCCTTTTATATGTATACCTGGCAAGCGTTTAGTTAGCCAGAATTAGTGTCGCGCTTGGCTGAGAGTTTATGTATTATTAATAGTGTATAAGTTAATAAAATGTTTAATTATTGAACTTTTTTTATGCTTTATTAGTAACATTTTTCGCACTGTACAGGGTTATTAAATATTATAAAATCTTCCCTTGAAAAAATTATAAATAAAACTGTTGACATTAGCGTTATGGGCAGTTAGGATATCTTTAGTACTTTGAATAAAAAAAGTACTCAAAAACAAAAATCGTCTCTGTAACAACGACTTCTCGCAGGTCGTTGTTCTTTTTTTAAAGAGTTATTATATAGTTTGATTTTTTCTTTCTTTAAGTCTAAAGTACAAGCCATGAAGACAGTAAAATCTGTTCACGATTCTGGGAATGATGGCATTGTAGTGGAAGTTCAGACTCATCTTAGTCGTGGGCTACCTACATTATTGCTAATAGGAGTGGTAGGAAAAAGCCTGGAAGAATCTAAAGAACGAATCAGGAGCGCATTTGCAAGCTCTGCAATCGAAATGCCAAGGAAAAAAATAACTATCAATATTGCCCCTTCTGACATACCAAAAAATGGAGCTCATTTCGATATAGCAATCGCGTCGTCGATACTCATAGAATCAAACCAAGTTAAGCCAGATGCAAATGATCCAATTATGCTAGGAGAACTTGGACTAGACGGCTCTATAAAGCCCGTAAGAGGCATAATTGGCAAAATTCTAACGGCTAAAAAATACGGCTACAGACACTTTATCCTTCCAAAGGGCAACTTGTTACAGGCAATGCTCATACCTGAAATTTATCTTTGTAGCGTTGATTCACTCAAAGAATTACATAAAAAACTAGCAGGTAAGAATGTTGAATATACTGATACTAAAGAGGGGCTGGATATAAACGAGGCGAAGGATTCCTCGGCAAAAACAATAGATTTCTCAGAGGTCATAGGACAAACAGTAGCAAAAAGAGCTTTAGAAATTGCTGCAGCCGGACAGCACAATGTACTTCTTAGTGGTCCTCCCGGAGTTGGCAAAAGCATGTTAGCAAAGGCACTAATTGGAATAATGCCCCCTCTAACTCGTGAAGAAATAATCACAATAACTCATATACATAGTTTGGTTAGCAACTCTACAGGGGATTTACTAACAACCCGACCTCTTCGCTCGCCCCATCACAGTACTAGCGACGTAGCAATTATTGGGGGTGGAGCGCGTCCAAAGCCCGGTGAAGTGACACTTAGCCACACCGGCATACTTTTTCTGGACGAACTACCTGAATTCAAAAGATCAGCCATAGAAAGTTTGCGACAACCGCTAGAAGACAAGCAAGTAACCGTATCCAGGGCTCAAGACAGAGTGACCTACCCTGCTGATTTCCTATTGATTGCCACCAAAAACCCCTGCCCATGCGGTTACTGGGGTAGCTCAAAACCTTGCATTTGTTCTCCTTTGGAAATTGACAGGTATCAGAAAAAACTCTCCGGCCCCCTACTGGACAGGATTGATTTGCACGTCACAGTAGACTCGATAGACCACACTTCTCTTCTGCGTGACAACCTAGATGGACAAGAAAAAAGTGACATTGTCAGAAAAAGGGTTGTTGATACTATTGCGCGCCAGACACAGAGATTTAATTCTACACAAGGTCGCAACGGTCTTATGACAAACAAAGAAGTAAAAAAACACTCTCACCTAACAGAAGAAGCCAAAGAGCTCCTAGACAGAGCTTCGGAAAAGCTAGATTTATCGGCTCGTGTCTACATGAAAACAGTCAAAGTGGCCCGTACAATTGCAGATTTAGAAGGTTCAAAAACTATCGAAACACACCATATTAGCGAAGCACTTCGTTATAGACCTATCGTTACCACTTGAAAATGCCTTTCATATCTGGTAAAATCTAACAAAACAACAATTATATTTAAGGAGTAAGTCCAATTAGCAACGTAACCCGCCTGAACCATCAAATTCGGGCGACTCACCTTCGGGTAATTGACGAAGACGGCAATCTCTTAGGGATAATGACTAAATCAGAGGCACTAGCAGCAGCTGAACTAGCCGAACTAGACTTAGTAGAAATATCCCCACAAGCAGATCCGCCGGTAGCCAAAATCATAGATTGGGGCAAATACAATTACCAACGCACCAAGCAGTTGCAGAAAAACAAACGCAACGCTAAAGCGCTCGAAGTTAAGCAAATGCGTGTAGGTTTAAAGATAAGCGACCACGATTTAGAAGTAAAAGCTAAAAAAGTACGCGAATTTTTGGACATCGGCCACAAGGTAAAATACACGCTAAAATTCAGAGGTCGTGAATTAGCACACAGAGACGTAGGGTTTAACGTCGCAAAGAAGATAATCGACACTTTCGGGGATACAATCGTTGTCGACCAACAACCAATATTTGCAGGAAAACAGCTAACATTTGTCATAAGGAGATCACAAAATGCCAAAACTCAAAACTCATAGCGGAACAAAAGACCGATTCAAAGTTAACAAGAACGGAAAAGTTCTAAGACGCAAAGCAACCGGTAATCACCTACTGGAAAAGAAAAGCAAAAGTAGAAAACGAACATTTGCAGGTGTTAAATCAGTAGAAGGTAAGCAAAGTAAAAGCATAAAGCTTAATTTAGGAGCATAGAAGGAATAATATGAGAGTTAAAAGAGGAGTTACCGGCCGAGCCCGCCATAACAAGATTCGCAAGGGCACAAAGGGAATGACATTAGCGCACCGCTCTAGTGTTAGACGTGGAAAACAAGCAATTGTAAAAGCACTAGAAAATGCCCACAGAGACAGACGAGAGAAAAAGCGAACTTTCCGCCAGCTTTGGAATGCTCGTATTAATGCAGCCGCTAGAGAAAACGGTACTACATACAGCAAACTTATCCATGGTATGAAGAAAAACAGCCTAACTGTTGACCGCAAAATGCTGAGTGAGCTTGCCGTAAACGACAAGGAAGCCTTCAGCGTTATCGCTAGAAACGCAGCAAAATAACAGACCATACTTCTCTGTTAACCACAAAAAACCTCCTGACTCAGGAGGTTTTTTAAAAGCTTGATTTAAGTTAGATGCCAGATATGCTAATAAGCCGGGTTCTGTCGAGGACGATCATCTATCTAGTCTCGCAATTGCTCGCGAGATCAAGCGGTTTTTAGCGCGAAGCTCGGCAAGGGTACCGGTCGACAAGTCGACAAAGCTTCGCTCCTTGCAACAGACAGGGTTTACCTCGTCCCATAGTCACCCATGGGACCTGTGGGCTCTTACCCCACTCTTTTCACCATAGCTTGTTCGGAATACGAACGTTAGCTGTGTCGTTTCTGTGGCACTTTCCCTAAGATCACTCTTGGTTGCCGTTAGCAACTGTCAGCCCTTGGTGTTGCCCGGACTTTCCTCCCTCCAGGTTTAACTGGACGGCGATCATCACTGCATATCTGGCTCTGTTATTGTACTACACTCCGGAGTTTTTGCTATATTCTTACTTACCGTATTAAGAAATTTAGAATAGTGTCATTAACAGATATTAAAATTGGACTAATAGCGGGAAGAAGTATAAACAGGAACATCAACACAACAAAAATACCCATCTGTTCAATCTGCTCCATGAATCTCTGCACAGGACGAGGTGCAACCGCATAAAGTAATCTAGAGCCATCAAGTGGCGGCAGCGGTATCATATTAAAAACAAACAGCGACACGTTTAACTCCACAAATAACTGCACAATATCCTGGCCCAAACTCTGTATAGGCAAAAAGATGTTTAATACAAGCGCCCCAAGACTTGCTAGTAACAGATTAGTCAATGGTCCTGCAAGTCCGACAACGGCTAAACCCAGCTCATCACCGCTGATGCGATTCGTATTTATCGGAACAGGTTTGGCCGCCAAAATAGGCGACATCCCTAGTAGCAACATAACCGACGGTAGTAATATCGTCAGCATTGGGTCAATATGGCGAAGTGGATTTAGGCTTACCCTACCATGCGCATGAGCCAAATCATCACCTAGCATATGCGCCGTAAAAGCGTGCATCATCTCGTGAAAAGAAACAGACACAAACAAAATCGCAATAAAAACCCCAATCGTAAACAAGGACGAACTTTCAAGCATAATACTAATAGTATACCGCACGAATATAGGGTTTAGGGCATAGGCTTTAGGGTTTAGTTAGCATCAATTTCTACCCTCTACCCCACCACCTATACCCTACGCCATTTAAGGGGTTGACCCCGTAGTGAGTCTTTGACCTTATTTGCAGAGCAAATAATGATTTTGTACGACAAAATTGTCAAAGTTCTACTACGGGGTTGACCAAAACAGATAAAAATAGTAGTATTAAGTACTAATAACCGAGCAGGAAAACAATGAAAGTATGTGAAATCTCAGGCAAAGGCAAACAGTTTGGCAATAACGTCAGCTTTTCTCAGCGTCACACAAAAAAGGTTTGGGAGCCAAATCTTCAGAAAAAGACACTTGTTATTGACGGCAAAAAAATCCGAGTCAAAATCAGCACAAGTGCTCTTAGAACGCTAAAGCGAAAAGGCATCATCGCTAAATA
>JAGONL010000004.1:0-2088 GCA_017993025.1 Candidatus Saccharimonadota bacterium | reverse complement strand
GAATCTTCAGATGCTCTGACAAGTTTCAAGCTATCTCGTATGTCTTCAAGATTCAGCGATGAAACCTTACCAAACTCTTCAAGTCCTTGAGCCGGCACTTCATAATTCAAGCCTTTTATATCGTACTGGGAAGGCACAACGACGTCCGGTTCAACTTTCTTTATTATAGAACTTGCACCTATTGGATCGAGCGTATAGCCGTTTCCACCAACAGGCATAACCAAGACATCAGTTCCACTCACAAGCTCTATCGCGTCGTCACCAAGGTCAGGGTGCACATGTCCAAGAACTGTTATGGTCTGCCCGTCATACATAAACTGAAAAATAGTAGCCGTATACTTGTCCTCTTCGTCCATGTGTCCGCGTGCCTGGATTCCCTTTACAGTTATGTCGCCTACTTCAAACTCACCGGCGCCATCAATAACTAGCCTAGCTTGCTCGCATACGTTTTCATCACGCAACAACCCTGAGGTATAAAACGCCACTGTCTTATCGGTCGTTACAGATTTTTTGCCAATCTTACTTAAATTATCATCGATAATAATCGTAGTTTGCTTTGACTTAATCCTAAAGCAGTTGCCACCAAAAAACTCTAATTCCATATTCTCTCCTTATTTTTGTTCAAATAATTTATCAGTGTCGATAATAACTAAATTTTTAGAATCAACAACTTGCAACCAAAATTTATCATTTATTTGCCTACGGTACTGCCACTCTTCCAGCTCCATAACAGCGTACCGAAGCTCCCTACCTTCTTGTTTTTCAAGCTCAGCCACAGCAGCCTCTGCTCTAGACACCGGAACATCACCAATAATCATAACATCGACTGGAGCCTGAGAATCTCGTGTAAACGCCCCAGAATACGCCAACCCAGCGATGTTACCCGCCTTATTCCAAACCTTATCATCGACACTCGTTACCTTCTGAGTTTTTATCGTCTTCTCAACAGTATCCACCGTTGCTTCAACGTCGCCAGTTTCAGCAGCTACAACCGGTGTCGAGGCAGATTTCTTACCAGTAAACAGCTCTCGTAGCGCATCATAATGTTCATATTTCTGGTCTACTTCGTAATATAGTTTATGGTTGGTGCTATCAGATGTAATTAATCCTAAAGATAGCAAATTAGCCAGTTCTCTACGCACCGAATTAATCTGCTCTTCAATTTTTCTTGTTATTTCGCGCACATAAAAAGAGCGGTTAGGGTTACTCATAAAAAGCTTTAGTAATTTTACTCGAGTTTTTGAACCAAATAGCTGTTCCATTTACCGTCTCTCCTTTATGTAGCTATTGTAACAGATTTGTTCAAACAGTTGTTTTAAATCGTATTTTTTACATGGTTGTAGGCTTTCTCAGGTGTTTCGAACCATTCAATATTGTTGTTTCGTTTAAACCATGACATCTGTCGTTTAGCATATTGTCTATCTGCAATCTTAAATAGCTCTTTAGCCTCATCAGTATCTATTTCTCCGTCCAAAAAACGCATAACTATCCGGTAGCCAATCCCGTCAAAATTTCTTGGTGGGCGACCATATTTACTCACTATCCCCCGCACCTCCTCCACAAATCCACCATCAAACATTGCCTCTACCCGATTATTTATTCTGTCAATTAATACACTTCGCTCCGGTTTTAGCCCAATAATTATCGAGTCCTTTGATGGTTTATTCTGCGTGCCAGCGCGCCCAGCTCTAAGCAAAACATTGATTAGATGTCGTGGATTTTTATCATTTTTAGGTAATTCTAGGCCTTTACTTTTTATTTTTTGTTGAAGCTCATCAACACTTAAATTACTATATTCTTCTGCCTTTTCACCCTGCTCTATCACCGGCAACTCAAAATCAAAATACAGTGCGTCCACATACAGCCCCGTGCCCCCAACTACAATCGGTAGTTTTCCCCGCGCCTGTATATCTTCAATGGCTCGCTTGGCTAGCTTTTGGTATTGATACAAAGTAAATTCCTCATACGGCTCTACCAAATCTAAGCAGTGGTGCGGTATTCCTTCCATTTCTAGCAAAGTTGGTTTAGCCGTGCCAATGTTCATTTCCAGGCGCACCGTTTGTGAATCAGCACACACAATTTCACCGT
>JAGONL010000042.1 GCA_017993025.1 Candidatus Saccharimonadota bacterium | reverse complement strand
TAATCTAGCTAGACACGACGGCCAGAGGTATCAGTATAGTTACGACTCTGCTAAGAATTTGGCTGATTCTTACGAACAAACACGTAGTAGAGGTTTTGGTGCTGAGGCAAAGCGTCGAATAATGATAGGTGCACATGTTTTAAGTTCTGGGTATTACGACGCTTATTATAAAAAGGCCCAGACTGTTAGAACTAAAATTATTAATGAGTTTAACGAAGCATTCAAACAAGTTGACTTTTTGGTAGGTCCTGTAGCACCTACAACTGCATTTAAAATCGGTGAAAATGATAACGACCCAGTAAAAATGTATTTGCAAGACATCATGACTGTGGCATCAAACTTGTCCGGAGTACCGGCGATTAGTGTACCGTGCGGAACAGTTGATGGACTGCCTGTCGGTCTTCAGCTAATTTCACCTCAGAAAAGTGATAGAGAATTACTAACACTAGCGTCAATTTACGCTGGAGGGGCAAAGAAATGAGCCCAGAAAAAATCATTGCTCTTTTTGGTGCCGGAATAATTACTTTAACCTTAATTATTGTCATTTCACGCAAACTTCCGAAACGTATAAAATCTCATCATTATGTAAGAAAATGGTGTGACATACAAAAACTTTGTGCAAATTCTGACGATTGGTCACACGCCATAGTCCACGCTGACATGTTACTAAATGAAGTTTTAACAAAAAAGAGAATTAACGGAAAAACAACTGGCGAGAGAATGGTTAATGCTGGAGGGATATTTTCAAACAATGACGGTATTTGGAATGCCCATAAATTAGCAAACAAGATTAAGCAAGACGGGGCCGTTAACCTAAAAGATAGTGAAGTGAAAGAAGCTTTAATTGCTTTTGGCCAGTCGCTTAGAGATTTGGGGGCACTATGAACAATCGCATAACGTATAACGTGGAACGTATAACGGCTAGTACTTGCAAGGCCGAACTACGTAATACGAACTACGTAATACGATCATCAAATGAGCACGAGGAATCAAAAGTATGAAAAATATCGAAGGGTATCTTGTGGATGGGTATTTGCCGACAATCGGTATTGAGTGTCATGTGCAGTTGAAAACTAAAACCAAGCTTTTCTCTAGCGTAAGTAATGAAGCACGAGGCGCGGAGCCTAACACATTGATTAATCATATCTGTTTTGGTTTGCCTGGTGCTTTGCCAGTACTAAATAAAGAGGCAGTTAGATTGTCAGCCAAAGCAGCCTACGCTCTCGGCACTAAACCGCAAAAGTTTTCTAAGTTTGACCGCAAACATTATTTCTACCCGGACCTGCCAAAGGGTTATCAAATAAGTCAGTTCGATGAGCCGATAATTTTAGGTGGAAGCATTGCTATTTATCTCGAAGATGGCACACAAAAGAATGTAAACATTACTAGGGCGCATATGGAAGAAGATGCCGGCAAATCCACCCATCCAGCCGGTGCTGACTATTCATTGGTAGATTTAAATAGGGCCGGTACGCCGCTTTTGGAAATAGTTTCAGAACCAGAAATGCATAGCGCTACGGAGGCAAAAGCATACGCAAAAGAGTTGTGGCTAAGAATGAAATATTCTGGAGTCAGCGATGTAGATTTATACCATGGAAACATGCGATTTGATGTAAATGTTAGCGTATCAAAGAATTTTGAAACTTTAGGCACAAGGTCTGAAACAAAAAATCTAAACAGCTTTAAATCTGTAGAGCGTGCTGTTGAGTACGAAATAAAAAGACAAATTGAACTGCTGGATAAAGGTGAACTGATTGTTCAAGAAACGCGTGGTTGGTTGGATGATAAGCAAAAGACCGTTTCTCAAAGAAGTAAAGAAGACGCTCATGATTATCGGTACTTCCCAGACCCAGATATTCCGCCAATAGTTCTTGATGATGTTTATTTATTTGAAATCGAAAAAGACCTTAGCATCATGCCTGACGAATGGCGTAGCAAACTAAAAGTTTTAGGTATAGACAGACTAATGATCGAGAATTTGTTGGAATCTCAAGTAGAGTTCAGTACAGACTTTTTGAGTTTAATTACATCTAATACGCCAGAGAAATCAAAGCTTTACGCAAACTGGGTCGTAAATATTGAAGTCCCTCTTAGACGACTCAATACGGAAGGAAGTGAAATTATTATCAACTCTGAAAGAAGAAGATTTGTATTTGAAGGTGTTGGTGAGCTTGTTGGAGGCAATAAAGTTAGTTCAAACAGCGCAAAAACCATAATAGAAGAGCTACTTGTTGCTTCCGAACAACCTGAAAGCGTAGATTCTTACGCAGATTCAAAAGGCTATATACAGATGTCTAATAGCAGTGAACTGGAGACGGTAGTAGATCAAGTTATAAATGAAAATCCAAAACCAGTAGAAGACGTGAAAAATGGTGAAATGAAGGCCATAGGATTCTTAGTAGGGCAAGCTATGAAGGCTAGCCTTGGCAAAGCAAACCCTGCCGAGATTCAAAAAATACTAAAATCAAAGCTTGGTGTATAATTTAAGCTATGAATAAAAAAGTACGAAAAGCTGTAATTGCTGCAGCTGGCATGGGGACACGATTTTTGCCTCAGACAAAAGCAATGCCCAAAGAAATGTTACCAATTATTGACCGACCAGTTATTCAGCTGGTTGTTGAAAGCGCAGTTCAGGCAGGAATTGAAGACATAATTATTGTTACCGGGCCTACTAAAAGAGCTATTGAGGATCATTTCGATAGATCTGTTGAGTTTGAGGCAGATCTTCGACTAAAGGGAAAAAATAAAGAAGCCGATACAATAAAAGCAATTGCTGAACTTGCTAACTTTATTTACATCAGACAAAAAGGTGATGTAAAAGGTAATGCAGTTCCTGTGATTAACGCTGAACATATGATAGGTGATGAGCCATTTATGTACTTTTTTGCTGACGATTTTTACACCGGCGACGTTTCGTATGCTAAACAAATACTTGACGTATATGAAAAAACAGGTAAATCCGTCGTATGTTTAAGAGAAATATCTGACGAAGATACCAATAGATACGGGGTGGTCGGAGTAAAGGAAAATCTTGGAGATGGTTTATATATAATTGACGGTTACTATGAAAAACCAGGCCCGGAAAATGCGCCATCAAGACTGGCATGTGTTTGTGGTTATGTTCTGGCTCCTAGTATCATGAAACATTTAAGTATGGATAATGTTAGTCCTAGGGGAGAAGTAGAAATGGCTGCTGCTATAGACGCGCTTTCTCGTGAAGAAGATGTATATGGTCTAGTAATCCAGGGCGAATACCACGACACCGGGTCTCCAGAACTTTACTTGCAAACACTAGTCGATATCGCACTAAACGACGAATCCTATGGTGAAAGATTCAGACAATATCTAAAAGATAAAATCTGAGCCATTTATAAAACTAGAAGAATATGAGATAATTAGATTATATGGATAGTTATGACATTTTAGTAATCATTTTAAGCATAGCATTATCAGTTTCGATTATAGTGTGGATTTTTGTTGGTGTGCTTGCATTGAAAGTTTTAAAAAAAGTAAAAGAAGCAAGCGATACCGCTAAACAAGCAGTAGAAAACGTTGAGGCTCTTACAGAGCAACTTAAAAACGTAGGTAAGGCAACAGCTTACAGCTCAGCAATCGGGCAAATATTTAAAGCATTTAAAAGGAGAAAATAATAATGGATAAACAAGAAAAAAAAGGACTAGCACTAGGAGCAGTTTTTGGAGCTATAGCAGGTGTAGTTGCAGGAATTTTATTTGCCCCTAAGAGTGGTAAAGAAACAAGAAAAGATATTAAAGTTGCAACAGTTAAGACGATAAACAAAGCAAAAGAAGAAGCAGAAAAACTACATGAAGAAGTTTCTGAGCTTATACAAAAGCTTGAAGCTAAACTAAAAGATTTGAAGGGCAAAACAAGCCAATCAGCAAAAGAGCACATAGAAGACGGGAAAAAGACTGTTTCTAATCTTAAAATAGCAATAAAATCTTTTAAAGAAGGTGCTTCCGACGATAAAGATTTGCAAACGGCAATCAAAAAAGCACAAGAGTCAAAAGCTGCGTTAAAAGAATATCTAAAAAAATAATACAAACAGCAAAAAACTCTGCATATACATCTATGGCGCTGAGCTATAATAGATATATATGGGTAAAGATGTTGAACTAGTTCCTGCTGATTTTGTGGCTTTGCATAACCACACGCACTATAGTCTGCTTGATGGTCTACAAAAAGTAGTGCCAATGGTAGAGCGTGTAGCAGAACTTGGTATGGAAGCAGTAGCAATTACAGATCACGGAACAATGTCTGGAGCCATAGAGCTATACAAAGAGGCCAATGCGCGAGGTATAAAACCGATTATTGGTATAGAGACATATGTAGCCCCAAGAACGCACAAAGAAAAAGAACCATCAAAAGACAAAGCAAATTACCATCTTATTATTTTAGCGATGAATAATGTTGGATACCAAAATCTAATGCGCCTGAGCACTATCGCCAACTTAGAAGGATTTTATTATAAACCACGCATAGACCACGAATTATTAGAAAAATATAATGAAGGCTTAATAATCTTAAGTGGCTGTATAGGTGGCGAAGTTGGTGATGCTTTGCGCCAAGACCAATTTGAAAAAGCAGTAGAAATTGCTAAATGGTATAAAAAAATATTTGGAGATAGATATTATATCGAGCTTCAAGATCATGGGCACCCTGACCATCCGCACGGTTGGGTAGAACAACATGCCGTCAATAAGCAACTTATAAAACTAGCAAAAATGCTAGATATAGAGTGCGTTGTTACAATGGATGCACATTATTTAAAGCACGAAGATCAAATGGCACACGAAATTCTTCTGTGTGTGCAGACTGGTTCATTTATAGATGATGAAAACAGGATGAGCTTAAAAGAATTTGAATTGCATATAGCTGACCCTGTTGATGTAATAAAACGGTGGCAAGATTTACTTCCTTCCGCTGTTAGTAACACGAAAGTTATTGCTGATAGATGTAGCGTAGAACTTGAATTAGGCAAAATTCTAATACCAAAATTTCCGCTGCCAGCAGGTGTAACAGAAAAACAACATCTAGACGAACTTGTGTTTAGGGGTTTATCAACTCGTTTTTGCGAAAAAACATATGAAGAAGCTCTAAAAATGTCCCTTGATGAGATAAAGGGTATCTTGCCAGAGGATGTTTTGACTAGAGTAGAATACGAACTTCAAATTGTTGATCAGATGGGTTTTAACGGCTATTTTTTAATTATATCTGATTTTATGAACTGGGGTAAAAAACAAGGAATTGTGTTTGGTCCAGGTAGAGGCTCTGCGGCTGGTTCGATAATTGCGTATTCATTAAGAATAACTGAACTAGATCCTATTGCATACGACCTACTTTTCGAAAGATTTCTTAATCCTGATCGTATTAGTATGCCTGATATAGATATTGACATTCAGGATACGCGAAGAGACGAAGTAATTCAGTATTGTGTTGATAAATACGGAGAAAATAGGGTTGCAAATATTGTTACTTTTGGTCGAATGGCAGCTAGAAATGCCGTAAGAGATGTTGCTAGGGTTCTAAAAGTTCCTTATGGGGATTCTGACAGGCTTGCAAAAATGATTCCTCCACCTGTTCAAGGTAGACATATTCCACTGTCTGTTTCTTTAAAAGATAATCTAGAACTTAAAAACGAATATAGAAATAATGAAGTAGCAAAAAAAGTTTTTGACCTAGCTATTCAGCTTGAAGGCACAATTAGAAGCCACGGAGTGCATGCTGCAGGCGTTGTTATTGCTCCGGACGACATTGTTAAGTTTGTCCCTCTAGAAAAGGCCCAAAAAGGCGTGGTTGCTACACAGTATTCGATGGGGCCAGTTGAGGAACTTGGGTTGCTTAAAATGGATTTTCTAGGGTTATCTAACCTAACAACTATCAATAATGCACTTAGAATTATTAAAAAGGTATATAAGATTGATATCAATATCGCTGATATACCACTGGATGATACTAAAACTTTTGAACTTTTCCAATCAGGTAGCACAATTGGGGTTTTCCAGTTTGAATCTGCAGGAATGCAAAGATATCTTAAAGATTTAAAACCAACTGTATTTGAAGATTTAGTAGCTATGAACGCACTTTATAGGCCAGGACCGATGCAATGGATCGAAGATTTTATTGGTCGTAAGCATGGTGAAAGAAAAGTTGAATTTGTGCATGAGGCTATGCGCTCAGCATTAGAAAATACATACGGCATTATCGTTTACCAAGAGCAAGTTATGCAAATTGCCAAAGAAATGTGCGGATTTACAGGAGGCGAAGCTGATTCGCTCAGAAAAGGAGTGGCTAAAAAAATACCTGAAGTTCTGGCAAAGTTTAAAGATAAATTTATAACAGGTGCAGTCGAAAATTCTGGTGCCGATAGAGGCACTATGGAAGTTTTCTGGAAACAGCTTGAAGCGTTTGCCGCATACGCTTTTCCAAAAGCCCACTCGGCATCATATAGTCTTGTTGCATACCAAACTGCGTATCTAAAAGCTCACTATCCAGCTGCTTTTATGGCCGCGCTTATGACAAGCGACTATGATGATATAGACCGTTTAACGATAGAGATGAGCGAATGCAATGCAATGGGCATAGAAGTATTGCCACCAGATGTTTCTGAATCGTATTTAGAATTTGCCGTAGTACCTGAAAAAAATCAAATAAGGTTTGGTTTAAACGCCATTAAAAATGTAGGTACAAGTGCGGTAGAAGAATTATTAAGAGCTCGAGAGAAAGGGGCTTTTAAGTCTTTAGAAGATTTTTTTGAAAGAGTAAATTCGCACACTATTAGCCGTAAAGCGGTTGAAAGCCTTATCAAAACTGGCGGTTTTGACAAGTTCGAGTCACGGTCGTTACTGCTTAATAACATAGATA
>JAGONL010000041.1 GCA_017993025.1 Candidatus Saccharimonadota bacterium | reverse complement strand
GCCAAATAACTTTCTAGTCCACCAAGATTACGAACATCAGTTAGCTGTCCGCCGTCCAAAACATAAATTATATCCATTAAATCTAGTAGTGGCTTGCGGTGAGTCACCATAACAACAGTTTTGCCCTGAATCATCTGAGACAGGGAATCACGTATATAGTTTTCGCTTTTTACATCTAGCGCAGCTGTTGGTTCGTCTAGACACAATATTGGTGCGTTCTTTATTAAAGCTCTACCTATCGAGACACGCTGTCTTTGTCCACCGCTTAATGAACCGCCGTCTTCTCCAACAGGTGTTCGGAAAGCCAACGGCATTTTTTCAACAAACTCGGTAATGTTAGATACCTCTACAGCATGTTCAATTTCCTCATTACTAACAAATCTGTCAACATCGCCCTCAACCAAGTTTTCAAATATGTTTTCATTAAATAGCTGTGGCGTTTGGCTAACCCAAGCTATTTTTTTGCGCAATTCTTTTAACGACACCGACTGAGTATTTACACCGTCAATAGTTATTGAACCATTATTTGGTTCAATAAAAAGTGGAATTAGTTTCAAAATTGTACTTTTACCGCCACCAGAAGGTCCGATAATACCAATCTTCTGGCCAGCCGGGATAGTAAAATTTACACCTTGCAAGACCGGCTGGTTATTATAGGAATAATGTATATTATTAAACTCAATAGTCCCTTTAATCTGCGTAGTCATGTGATTGTCCTGACGAAGATATTCTATATTTTGATGGTCAACCATAACTTCATAGATACGGCTAACATCAACTAGTTTTTGGTTACGCGTAGTAACCTGACCAATCAACTGCTCAACAGGGCCAATCAAATATCCCATGTATGTCATAAATATTAATAGTTCACCAAAAGAAACTTCCTGGCGTAGTGCCGCTGCACCACCAATAAGCATGACAGCAGAGGTAGCAAGTGTCACCAGAAGCCCATTTATACCTTCAAGCAACTCTCCCCACAGCATATTTTTTGATCTATAATGCAGGCTGTTTCGCCAAAGAGTATCAACCTTTTTAACCGTCTTATCTTCTAGTGTAAAGGCTTGGATTGCCTCGGCATTATTAACCGCCTCGTTAATCTTGGATGATATCTCAGATGCGTTTTCGGTATATTTGCGCGCCCATTGTCCCATTTTTGGGCCTATTAACTTGATGGTTACAAACAGTAATGGCAAAAGCAAAACAGATACAACTGTTAACTGGGGATTAATATTTAACATAATAATAATCACGCCGACTATAACTAAAATAGACTGGATAATAACTGAAGTTGTACCTAGAACTAATTCTGACAAGCTGTCAGTAACGACGTTCTGTCGGTATACATAATCACCCTTAGCCAGGCGTTCTTGGTGAAATAACGGTAGGTGAAGAATGTGTCGAAACGATTCTTCTTTTATGCTTCTATTAAGTCCAAAGCCAATTTTTAAAATAAAATAATCCCTAAAAACCCCAAAAATTTTACTTAGTATAAACAGACTCACCGTCATTGCAGAAGTAATTGCAAGAAGGGTTACAGTACCGGTATATTCTCCTAAAGGCCCCCATGCTCGCTGATTACCAAAAACAGAGTCGGCCATAATTTTTATTGGCCAAGGTTTAAGAAGCGCAATAACAGTGTCAAAAAGGTTAAGCCCCACTACTATCGCTATCGACGGTCTGGCAATACGATAGTATTTTGATAACCAAATTTTGAAAGCTGAGTTTTTGTATTTAGAACCCTGCTGGGTGCTTAGCCATTTTTCAACGGCCGTGTTTACTAAATCTTGTGGCCAGCCTGCACTAATTAATTTCTCACTGAGTAAGTGAGAAGGGGTACCGTTAGCAATTTCGGCAGCAATGGCTTGAAATAGTTTTTCCTGCATTTTCCCTCTAATACCTTTAATCGAACGCTTACATTAAGCATAACCGTATCTGTTGCAATAGACAAGCAAAAAGCCTACGCTTTTTTGGTATAATAGACTTATGATGAAAATTTACGCATATGAGTCTAGAGTGGATTTTACTTCCGAGAAACGGAGCGAGACGTACATGAGTTACGTTGATGAGAGTATCGCAGGAGAAAAATTCACTGTAGACCATAAATTCCTTCGGAGCTTTTGGCTCAGCCAGGGGGCAGGAAGGAATGTTGCGTAATTTTTTATGATACTTCTGGATAGGGTTACCAAAACTTATAACACAAAGGGCTCTGCGCTTGAGAGGATTAACCTGCACGTAGAAGCCAAAGAATTTGTGGTAATTGTTGGTGCCAGCGGTGCCGGCAAGTCAACACTTCTTAAACTATTAACCAGAGAAGAAAAGCCGACTAGTGGCAAAATAATTGTTGGCGGCATCGACTATGAAAGACTAAAAGACAAAGATGTACCATATTTAAGACGTAAAATTGGCGTCGTGTTTCAAGATTTTAAACTACTTAGCAACCGTACAGTGTTTGAAAACGTAGCCTTTGCTCTTGAGATTGTTGGTATGAGCAATAAAGAGATTCGTCACACGGTACCAAAAGTTCTTGAAATTGTCGGATTGAAAGGCAAAGGAGACAACTATCCGTCAGAGCTCTCAGGTGGCGAGCGACAAAGAGTAGCAATAGCCAGAGCCATAGTACGGCAACCTAAAATCCTAATCGCGGATGAGCCAACAGGTAACCTAGACCCAAAACATGCCTGGGATGTCATCAGGGTTTTAGAGAAAATTAACCGCTACGGCACGACAGTACTTCTAACTACCCACAACAAAGAAATTGTCGACAAGCTTAAAAGGCGCGTAGTAACTATCAAAGACGGCAAAATCAGCGACGACCGTGCAGGTTCGGAGTACCGAGAATGACCACATCGCGTCGCTACCACACCACACTTCGGATTTTTAAATCTGGATTTACGAATCTTTTTAGAAACGCCTGGCTTACTATTGCCGCCACAGCAGTTATGGTCGTTGCGCTAACTATTATATCTATTGCTGTAGTCTTAAATGTAACTGCAAACAACGCCATAGATGAGCTTGCTCGTGATCTTAAAGCTTCTATCTATATTACCGACACCGCAACTGAGGCTCAAACACGGCAGCTTCAATCATCACTTTCTTCACTGGATTTTATTGAAAATGTAGAGTTCATAACTCAGACCCAGGCTAGGAGTGATTTAGCAGGGGACTTTAATAACGATAGTGGAATTCTGCAGGCACTATCACTCGCAGGAGAAGACGTACTTCCAGCCAGTTTACGAATCACGGTTAATGATTTAAAGCGAATGCCAGAAATCAAAGATTTTGCCGAGCAAGACAAATTTGCCGGTGTAGTAGACTCAGTATCTTTGGGCCAAACAGACGCGCAGGCGACTATTGATAAAGCCGCGGCGGCTCAGAAGTTCATCAATATCGGCAGTATTATTTCGGCAGTATTTTTGTCCGCAGTATCAATAATGATAATTTTCAACACAATTAGAATGGCTATCTATACACGCCGTGACGAAATAAGAATCATGAAACTTATCGGCGCAACACCAGACTATATCAGGGGGCCATTTTTGGTTGAAGCTTCGCTGTACGGTGTGTTCGCAGGAATCATATCTTTTGTAACAGTTTATTCTTTAGTTTATTCTCTTGGGCGAAAAGTAGCAGAGCAGCCCGAATTTTCTCAAACCTACAATTTCTTTATGAGCACCAGTACAATGTTCCTGATGTTCCTGTCGGTAGTTTTCTTAGGGATTCTAATCGGTGCAATATCTAGCATGCTTGCAATGGAAAAACACCTCAAACTTAAACACTGGTAACAGTCACCGCAGGTGACTGAAAAATGAAATATGAAACAAGGAATATGGGAGCTACTGTAGCTACCCATTTTTCATATTTCATATTTCTTTTTTCAACTAATATGTAGCTAAACTAACTACTATAGCCTAACGACTTCCTTTAGTCTTCTATGCCAGTGCTGTATAATGTAGGTTATGGTTTCTGTACTCAAAAACACGTTAATAAAAGCCCGATTACTGATAATCGGATTAGCTCTAATTATTTCTTTATTTCCTGCACAAATAGCATCGGCAGAGACTATAAAAGAGCTAAAAGAAAAATCTGACTCACTAACAGCTGAAATTAGCGCTAATAATAGTCAAATCACCGAACTAGAAAAGCAAGCTGAGTCGCTTCAGGGCAAAATTGCCGAACTTAGTCTTGAAATTGCTACTGCTAACTCCGAAATTGAATTAACTCAAGTTAAACTAGAAGAATTGCGTCAAAGATTGGCGGCTGCAGAAGTAGAACTAGAGAGACAGAAAAGTCTGCTTAAAGCCTCACTACGCGCACTTTACGAAAGAAGGGACGCATCTACAGTTGAATTATTAATTGCCAGCGATAGTTTTTCGGATTTTATTAACGAACAAGAATATTTAGAGAGGCTACAAGCCTCTGTCAAAGACTCAACAGACCAAGTTATATCACTAAAAGAACAGATAGAGTCAGAAAAATTACAGCAAGAACAATTACTGCAAAAACAAGAAGAACAAAAGGCTGTACTGGCTGGCAAAAAAACCGAACAGCAATCAATACTTGACCAAACCCAGGGTCAAGAAGATAAATACAGAGCGATTGTCGCGTCTCAGATGGCACAGCTGGAAGAAGCCGAGGCACAATTAGCGGCGCTACTTGCAGCAAGCGGTGTTCAAAGCTTAGGTCCAGTTTCTCGTGGTCAACAGATTGGTAAAGTAGGAAGTACAGGTTTCTCTACGGGGCCTCACGTACATTTCCAGGTATACAGAAACGGCTCAACTCAGAATCCATACGCTGGCGGCGGCTCATTAATAAACGGTTATTCATGGCCGCTACCTAATAGCAATGGCGCAGGTTATATTAGCCAAAGCTATGGATGTGTTGCACCAGCATGGTATTATTCTACTTCTTGTAACAATGGCCAAAACAGCTTCCATAACGGTCTCGACATCAGGGGTAGCGCATACGATCCAATTACGGCTGCCGCCGATGGCGATATTATATTCAGAGGATGTAGATCGGGTCTGGGCTACGTTGTTGTTATTGACCACGGTGATGGCTGGCAAACTTGGTATCCTCACCAGATTACTCCTGAAGGCCAAGTTTACGGATATTGCTGAGAGTTAGAGTTTTAAACAAATTATAGATTAACGAAAGGTGAGTGATTGTGGAAGTGGAGCAAGCTAAGGTCGTGATAGAACAAACAAATAACAGGAAAAAACTAGCCAAGCGAGCTATTTTTGTTCTGCTAGCTACTTTAGTGTTTAGCACGGGATGGCTTGTTGGGGCAGGAAAAATTGGTCCAAATTCTGCATCAAACCTCGCATCTAGAATTTCAAACGATAGCAACAACGCAGTGCCCACAGATGGTTTGCAAGAAATATATGACAAATTAAACGAATTTTATGACGGTGAAATTAATTCTGACGAGATTCTAAACGGGCTTAAGACCGGAATGGTGTCAGCAGTTGGGGACACCTATACAGAATTTTTGACCGCAGAAGAAACAGAAGAATTCAACTCAGACTTAAACGGCACTTTTGAAGGTATAGGCGCTGAACTTGGGCGAGAGGGTAGTTTTATAATCATAATATCGCCTATCAAAGGTACCCCAGCTGAAAAAGCAGGTATACAACCCCAGGACATCATTATAGAAATTGATGGCGAACCATCTACAGACATTACAGTCACCGAAGCTGTAAAGAAAATCCGTGGAGAAAAAGGCACAACAGTAACACTGACAATCATTAGAGACGGCGAACAGCTTATTGTTCCAATTGTGCGCGAAACTATAGATATCCCAAGCGTAGAGTGGCGCGTTGAGGGTGAAATTGGAATTATCGAGATTGGCCGTTTCGGAACGGACACAACTTCACTAGTTGAAAAAGCCGCTAAAGAGATGATGGCCGGGGGAACAAAAAAGATTGTGTTAGATATGAGAGGTAATCCAGGTGGCTTACTAGACGAAGCTGTCGGTGTATCAAGTGTATGGTTGCCAAAGGGTTCAACAGTTTTGGAAGAAAAACGTGGTGGCGAGACAATAAAAACTTTCACAACTTCCAACAGTCCTATTTTTAAAGATATTGAAACGGTAGTATTAATAAACAAAGGTAGCGCAAGTGCCAGCGAAATCGTAGCCGGTGCGCTTAGAGATAACGGGGTAGCTACACTCATGGGAGAGACAAGTTACGGCAAAGGTAGCGTTCAGCAGATTATGGAACTTTCTGGTGGTGGCTCATTAAAAGTTACAATTGCTCGTTGGTTTACTCCAAAGGGTAAAAATATCGACAAAGAGGGCATAGAACCTGACACAAAAGTAGATAGAACTTCAGACGACATCAAAGCGAAACTCGACCCACAGTTAGACGAAGCGATTAAACAGCTAAACCAATAGCCTAAAATTCTAAATTCTAAGCACTAATCCGCCAGCCGGCGGACGAAATACTAAAAAATCATAAATATTGAATCTCAAAGCAAACCAACCATATTTCTTATTTCGTTTTTCATATTTCACCTTAGGCCAATATCTGCTACTATATAAGTTAAGTAAGAGGGAATAATAGGCGTGAGTAAAACAAGTCCGGTCAAATATGTATTTGTCACAGGTGGCGTGTTGTCGGGTGTCGGAAAAGGCATAACGGCAGCATCTATTGGCAACATCCTAAAAAGCCGGGGCTATAAAGTTAACATCCAAAAATGTGACCCTTATCTTAATGTAGACGCCGGTACACTTAATCCAGGCGAACACGGCGAATGTTTTGTGACAGTAGACGGCGCAGAAACTGATCTAGACCTTGGGCACTACGAAAGATTTATGGATCTTGAACTAAAGCAGTCCAGCTCTCTTATGAGTGGCCGGATTTTGCAAAAAGTAATCTCTGACGAACGAGCCGGCAAATACTTAGGCAAAACGGTACAAATTATTCCACACGTCACAACTGCCATAGGTGACGAAATCGCCAAAACTGCTGAAGGCTTTGATGTTCACATCGTGGAAATTGGCGGAACTGTGGGCGACTACGAAGGCCTTAGTTTTGTAGAAGCAATCCGCGAACTAGCCATGCGCGTCGGTCGTGAAAACTGTGTATTTGTGCATGTAGTAT
>JAGONL010000040.1 GCA_017993025.1 Candidatus Saccharimonadota bacterium | reverse complement strand
GGTCCCTGTCTGTGGCATTCACGCCATTTACGATTATTTTTCCAGATGTTGGCTCGTAAAACCCTAGTATAAGTCCTATTAATGTAGATTTTCCAGCACCACTATGTCCGACGATTCCTACCTTTTGGCCCTTTTCAATTACAAAACTTAAGTCTTTGACCACTAAATCTTCCTTGGCTTCCGGATACGCAAAGCTTAGTCCCTCTAACCTTACTTCAATACTTTTTGGAATTTCGTTTTTGTCCTGAAGGGTGTCCAGAGCCTTTCTTTCCATTTCCCCAGAAAGCCCGTCTAAGGCATTTTGCAAAGTCCCAAACTGTCTATAGTACTCATCGAAATTCCAGGACAAATTCCACAGTGCGCTACTGGCAGCGTTAAAATATGCCAAGAAAAGCGCCAGCCCACCAACCTCAATTGTTCCTTTTGAAAACAACCAAACAGCAAGACAAATTGCGACAACGTTAACTATTGCCGAACTTTGACCTTTAACGGTGTTTGTGACTATCCCAAATCTCCACGATTTCCTCCATGACTTTACAATGTCACTTTGTTTGCGCGCTAGAACAGCCTCTTCGTGGAGTCGTGCATTAAACACCCTAACGCTAGTGCTGTTTGAGATTGAGTCTACAACAATTGAAGCAGCTTTACTGTTCTCGTCACTCTGTTTTGCTACTAGTTTGCTAAATTCTCTGCCTCTGCGAGAGTTGTACCAAAAAAGCAGAACTAGCCACACGGCAAATAGCAAAGCTAGCGACCAGTGTGTTGTTAGTAGAAAAATAGTAGATAGTATTAGACCTAAAATCTCTCCCCATGCACCCCAAATAGTATTGTTAATAACTGCGTCGACAGAATTAGTTGTTTGGTTAATCCAGTGCGCTACACGACCGCTACTAGAATTAACAAAATATGTATGTGGCTTTTTTAATGTTGCTGAAAATAACATTGCACGAACTCGTTCTATCAATTGTGGCTTAAAACTGCGCATAACAATTTCGCCTAAACGCCAGAAAAACTCGTCAAAAATCCTAAAGAAAGCAAAAAACCCAACAATTACCCAAGCACTGTTAGTTACGGTCTGATTTACACTTAAATTGTTGATTAGCTGGCTGGCGACATAGATTGATGCGTTCCAGCATAGTACACCAGTAAAAGTCAGCAAGAATAATAACGCACTTTTTTTCCAATACGGTTTTATTGCATATACTAAAAGCTCCCTTACGTCTCTAGGGATTTGCTGACTACTATGTACGTTTAATTGACTTTTATGATTTTTCATTGTTTCTACCTCTTAAAATTATGGAAATAAATAAACTTTGAGAGTTTATAGTTGTGGGTTGTTTGAGGTAGTAAACATAATAGTCATTATTTTAACAGATGTGCGACAGAGGCACAAATTTCACATTTTTCATTTTACATTTAACATAGATTTATCATTTTACATTAGTACAAGATGACCAGCTACAAACTTAAATTCCAACAGCTCGCCCCTTTTCCCTTCTCCCTTCTCCCTTCTCCCTTCTCCCTTCTCCCTTCTCCCTTCTCCCTAATTACGATATACTAAAGCACATGGGACAATTTAGCTTTGATATAGAATCAACATACGACATTGGCGAAATGAACAATGTCTACGACCAAACTCAGCGCGAAATCGCTACCCGGTATGACTTAAAAGGCACGCACGCTGAACTTCAGTGGCTAGACGACAAAAAAGGTCTAAAAATATATGGCGATAATCAGTATCATCTAGATGCGATTATCGAAATGTTACGTAAAAAAGCTGGCACACGTGGTGTTTCACAAAAAACTTTTGATGTATCTTGTGAACCCGAAACTACCAACCTGCGAATGATTTGGGAAGTTCCATTAAAAAATGGACTCTCTCAAGATGACTCTAAAAAAATTACTAAACTTCTACGCGACGAACTACCTAAAGTAAAAGCTCAGATTCAAGGCGACGGCGTAAGGGTTATGAGTGCTAAAAAAGACGAACTACAATCTGCAATGCAACTAATCAAGTCAGCAGATTTCAACTTTCCGGTACTTTTCACAAATTTCCGCTAGTTACAAAGTTCTTCTTGTGAAATAGTAAATATTCCAGTTAGATTCAATATTGTCCTTAGGTCTGACTGGTGTCATATCATCATACATAATATTGTAAATTTCTTGTGTTCTTGATTCTTCATCATTAATCTCCCTGTCGTCAAATACTGCGTTACTAAATCCTTTGGAGTCAACAATAGATTTAACAAATAAACAATAATCATTTATATTTGCTGGATAGATAAAAGACTTCTGACCCATAGTCCAGCCTCGAAGCTGAAGATTCGAATATTGATCCCAATCGTCTTTCGCAACAACTTGAACTTCCGTGTCACAGATTTTTTTGATAGTTAATTTTGGAATTCCCTCATGACAATCACCCCATAGCGTAATGCAAGTATAAATAATTTTATTATTTTCGACTTCAACGTATACGTTTTTTGTTTTTGGCTGATCTTGAAGTAATCTAGCTCGCACGTCAGGAACCACGTTTATTAGAGATCCGGCACTAACAAGAATTGCTATGACCCAAAAACACCAAGTTAACAGGCTAAACCTCACACTTTTAACAATATTTGACCCTACAAGAGTAGCTATAAGCACGAATAATGGGATTAGCACTACAAATCCAAACGAAATGATAGCTGTAAAATCTACCCACGAAGGATTTGCTCCAAATAAGACGACTTTGTTTGGGCTTGTAATCATAAAGAACAATAATGTACTCCAGGCCATTCCTATGAGTAACATAAAAATTAAAATAATAACCCGTATCACCAAAACTGTGAACCTGCCGACTCCTCTGATTAGCTTATACAGGGCACTTTCATACGCGCGCCTTGGCGTTAAATTATTTTGTATTTTGTCTTTTACGTCACCAACTACTTCACTTGCGCTTCTGCGTTTATCTTCATCTGTATCTTTCATAATCAGCATCAATACTATATAGAAAAGAAGCCCAAATCCATTTGTAATTATCGTGAACACAACAAAACCAATCCGTACCCATATTGGGTCGGTGTCGATAGATTTTGCAATTCCTGAACAAACACCGTCTATAATTTCTCGGTTATGATCTTTATAAAGCGATTTTTTTAATATATTTTGCAATTTTTGGGAGTTAGATATTTCTTCAGATTCATCTGTAAAGTCACCTTCAACACCTACGTTGTCAGTGCTTGACTGCACTTCGCCCATAATTTTTATAGCTTTATTTGCAGTCGTTACGTCAACTACTAGCTCTCCAGCTAGATGCGATAGATGTCCAGATAGGGCCATTTCAAGGTCTTGTAATATTTCGTGCCTATCAGGGTCTCCAACCAATGATTTCTCGGAACGTTTAAGATATTTGTTTAATATTTCGTATGCATCTTGCTCACATACAAAACCTTTTCTACCAATGCTTACACTTTCTGTTTTATTCATTTCTGCTTCCTCCCAATAATTTAAGTTGTATTTGCAATTTATCCATATACCTACTTAGTTCTTTAGATTTAGTTAATCCAGATTCACTAAGGTAGTAATACTTTCTAGGAGGTCCACTTTTACTCTCAACCCATTCGTGATTTATATATCCTTCACGTTTTAATCTACTCAGCATTGGGTAGAGAGTCCCTTCTTGTGTTGAGAATTCTGTTTTATTAAGAGCCGACAATATTTCACCGGCATATGATTTTTTGGCACCTATTACGTTCAATACAGCAAGCACCAGAAGTCCTTTACGTATTTCGTTACTAGTACTATCTTTATTCATACTACCTTTTTACTACAAGGTACTATGTTATGTCAATTATTTTTTAATTTATACCCGTCTCTAAGGTTGAACCCCGAAGGCTTGGTTAAATTACTGGAAAGTAAGAAAGTTCACTAATCAGTTCTTTGCTTTGATTGTGTAATTTGCTTATACTTAACACTCAGATGAACACCGATACCATTACTCCTACCCCAGAGCAAGTTATTGTTGGCTGTAAACTAGTTTTAGAGAAAAACCAGCGTGGTGACTACACTGTACCTGCCGAGGGTCTCTATCCTCACCAGTGGCTTTGGGATAGTTGCTTTATCGCCATAGGACTTGCAGAGTATGACATCCCCAGGGCTCAAAAAGAACTGCGGAGTCTGCTTCGTGGACAATGGAGTAACGGCATGTTACCGAACATGATTTTTGCTGACGGCGATAATCATAAACGAGACCGAAATATTTGGCAATCTTGGCGTAATCCATACGCACCAGACCACGTAAAAACTAGTGGTATTACTCAACCCCCAATGCTTGCCGAAGCGGTGGTCCGTATAGGCTCAAAGCTAAAAACTGTCGAACGACGTAGCTGGTATCAGGATATGTACCCTGCACTATTGGCCTACCACGAATGGATGTATACAGAGCGCGACCCGCACAATGAAGGATTGATTCTGCTAATACACCCATGGGAATCTGGCTTGGATAATTCCCCTCCCTGGATAGATCAACTTCATATGCACAGCAAGCCACTTTGGGTTTCTATCATAGAGAAATTAAAACTAGACAAACTTGCAATTATATTTAGACGCGATACTCAACATGTACCACCTGGACAGCGTGTTAGTAATATTGACGCACTACTCTACTTCGTAATTATCCAGCGCCTAAAACGAAAAAACTGGGATATAGAGCGTATTCTGGATCGTTCACATTTTGCATTTCAGGATCTAACTTTTAACTCTATCCTTGTCCGCGCTAATAAGCATTTGACTGAAATCGCCAAAACTATTGGCCACAAACTGCCAGATGAGCTTTTGGACGATATGAAAAAAACTGAAGAATCATTAGAGAGTTTATGGGATGGATTTTACAAACAATACTATTCTAGAACATTTATAACTCATAAACTGGTTAAAGAACCCAGTATTGCAACCCTAATGCCACTGTACGCCGGCTCAATCGATAAAGAACGTGCCAGTGAAATAGTAAAAACTTTAAAATCACCAAACCAGTTCTGGACCGAGTTCCCAATCCCTAGTGTGCCTATATCTAGTTCTTGGTATAAGGAGCTGGGCTATTGGCAGGGACCAACTTGGATTAATACCAATTGGTTAATAGCAGACGGGTTACGTCGCTATGGATTTGATGAAGAAGCCAATGAAATAACAAACAAAAGCATAGAACTAGTTACCCAAAACGGCCCACACGAATATTTTTCTGCTGTAAACGGTCGCCCCGCTGGTGCAAAAAATTTCTCATGGACAGCAGGTTTAATAATTGAGATGATAGCAAATAAAACTAAAGAAGAGGAGAGATAGAGTGACAATAATTTTTACATTTTTAAGTTTATTATTTGGACTATTTTCAGGGCTTGTTCTAAATAACTACTCAGGCGCTCAGGCTCAAGCAGGTGATGTAGAGCGCAAAAACGATATTAATTCTATTTACCAAAAACTTGAAGAGCATTTTAACGAATACGGCGAATACCCTACAGTTGACGAACTAGTCTTAAACTCAGAAGAGAATCTACCAGGTATTGACCAGGAAGTATTTATTGACCCAAATGGCAAATGGATACAACAAGGCGACTATCTATACTCACCAACAGGTTGCACGGCAATAGGCTGTGCCAGCTACGAGCTATCCGCCCTGCTAGAAGATTCTACTCAGTACACCAAAACGGCTCTAAATTAGATAAATTATCTAATCTTCGATGTGGGGGCGGGCTAATTCTTCTGTTTCTAAAACGGTGTCACCCCCACCTATTTTGACTATGTCTTTGTCTATTTTACCAAGCTCTTTTGAAGCGCTGTTATAGTGAGTTACTGTGGCACCCAGAGAGTTTCCAAGTTTTCCAAAATAAGAATTATAGGCCAACAAATGTTTTTGAAGTTGTTCGATATTTTTTCTAATAACTTCTGTGTCTTTTTGTATCTCTAGGCTTTTCAGTCCCTGAACAATAACCTGCATCATCGCTGAGAGCGTACTTGGACCAACAATCACAACACGTTTTTCAACGGCCGCGTACTGCATTAAATCACGTCCCGAAACCCCGCTGGCACCAACTTTGTTTGCTAGTAAATCATAATAAATTGCCTCGGACGGAATAAACATCAAAGCCTGGTCTAGTGTGCCCTTTTTGGGTTGGATATATTTAGCTGTTTCGTCTATTCTGCGCTTTAAATCCTCTTTAAATGCTTTCTCGAATCCTTCGCGCTCGGCGCCCTTGGCCTCAACTAAACGATTATAATTCTCTAGAGAAAACTTGCTATCAATCGGCAAAACCTTGCCGTCCAGGTGTATGACGGCGTCTACGATAAATCCTTCACTTAACTTATATTGTAGCGAGTACGATGACGGCGGAAGTAGATTCTGCAGTATCTGTTCTAGATAAAATTCTCCCAAAACTCCGCGCTGTTTAGGATTTTGTAAAACGTTCTGCAGCTGTCTAAGCTCATCTGCTACATCAACAACCCTCTTGTTGGTCTCGTCCAGCTTAGTAAGTCTAGTCGTGACGTCTTGAACCAATTTTGAACTGGCGGCCAATTGACGCGTCATGCTCTCTTGGTTTTTATCTAACTTAAAATCAATCTGATTTTTAAGCGATTCTTGCAGTTTACCAATATTGTCACTAAGGTGATTAAGGTTTTGTTGAACCAGGGTTGACTCACCAGTCTCTTTTGACTGTTTAGACTTTGAGACTAGATACAGCACCAGTAATGCATTTGCGATAAGTAAACTGACAATGACTATTTCCATAAGCTCTATTGTAACTTATTCGCTGAGAGAATGTTCAGCATCATCTTGTTCGTGTCCTGTGTCGATATAGTCATGAGCAATTGGCGACACAAACAAAATAAACGCCGCTCCAAGTAGTAGTAGCCATGGCCTGATGTCTCTTTTGCCTTTTTGCATTGTTTCATGAATTTCCGGTATTATGTCACTAGAAGCAATATATATAAAGAACCCAGCGGTTAGCGCCAAGAGCGCCGGAATTGGGAAATTATCACTACCGCCAAGATTAAACGTTATTAGCGCTGTTACCGTAGTAGCAAGAGCACTAATAATGTTGTACATGATTACTTTGGATTTCTCCATGCCGTTTTTCAGTAGAAGACCAAAATCGCCAATTTCTTGAGGTATTTCGTGAGCCGCTACTGCCATTGTGGCTATAATTCCAGTTGGAGTATCGATTAAAAACGCAGCACCTATGGCGATACCATCAAGCGCATTGTGTAATGTATCGCCAATAATAACTAGTGAATTATTGGCTTTTTCTTTGCCATGTTCATGATGATGATGAAAAAACCTTAAAAATCTTTCAAGCATAAAAAATGCCAGCATGCCTACCAGCGCCCATATCAAAACTGCGCGTGGTTCGTCTACAGAATCGTGCAGAGCCTCAGGTAGCAAATCGGTAAATGCCGCCGCCAGCAAAACACCTGCTGCAAAAGGCGTAGCATATATTGCTAGTCCGTCAGCAGTTCTACGATTATTAATAAGTATTATTG
>JAGONL010000039.1 GCA_017993025.1 Candidatus Saccharimonadota bacterium | reverse complement strand
ATGTAGTTCTGCATATTATCATTAGGGTCAACATAGCATTGTTTATTATGCACTTCTCCAGGGCAATAACCACACTCTGGGCTTTGGGCTTGGCAAACATCTCCTGAGCCTCCATAATGTATATAATCTTCAACTTTGACTAAACCTCTTGTAGGTAACGCGAAAACATATATTAATATCCCAAATACAAATAGTATAGGTATTAATATATAAATTTTTTTTGACATCAACCTAGGTTGTTTAGAATTCATATTTTTATTATCTCACAAAAAACAAAAACACTATGTTTCCATAGTGCTTATCGTCGGCTCACAACTATAGAGGAAGTAATAATTGCTATTAAGAGGGACTTATTGGTGTTATAGAACTATTTTGGAGAAATTAGCTTCACTGTTGCGGTAACAAAAGACCACCCACCATCTTATTCAATTTCTCTTAATGAGTTAAAAAAGATTACACCATAACCGTAGTATTCATCTAACTTGTTAATCGCCAGTTGCTCGCTAGCTGTCGGGCTAGTTGGAGGTGCACCGTGTACGTCTGAAAGTCGATAATAGTTGCCCCCAATTTTCTTGAATGTATCAGAGTAAGGTTCGGGTAACTTGTTTCCGTATATGTCCGTTGGGAATTCTTCACGCTTGATACCGATTAAGTTTACCTCATCATTAACTATGCAGAAATCACCGCAATCTATTGAGCGTATCTCGTTTGCTAACTGAGCAGATCTGATTACTACAAAATCGTCACCTTGAAATTGATAAGTCGCAGTAGCTATATTAGCTGGTAGATCTCCTATTACATTCCAATCCTTTAGACTAGTGTTTTCCGCTTTTGGTTCGATCGTTGTATTATATGGACTCGTAACATCAGTTGTGATTTTATCTGAGAGTTCCTTTTGCCTATTCTGATCAGACACGTACCAAATAATTCCCGCAGTAAGAAGGAGCGTCAAGGTGATGCTGAATATAATTGCTACGCGCAGCTTCTTTTTGTCAATTGTCTTAATTGAGTCTTGGGTACCGTGCCCTTTATATTTTTGGACTGACAGTAAGATTAGACCCATTCCCATCACGGTTAAAGCGTACGTATCTTGCGAGATAAAATAAATGAACAACGAGAAACTAGTAATGATATAGGCGAGTATCGAAACAGGGCTAAAATACCACTTTTTTTGAGGATGCTGAACTTGCGGAGTTTGTTCCAAATTCGGTTGTTGAGTTGGCGTGTTAATTTGTGGTTGAACTTCTGATACGCGATTTGAATTCTGTTGATTATTTTCTTCCACGATAAGAATAATTTTAACCTAAAGAGCTTACATAATCCAGACTAATGAATAATTATTGGCTCAATAGGCTAGGTTTAGTTTCGACTTTAGCCTGCGGGTTGAGGGGTATCGAACTAGCACCTACGGGGCAATCTGTTTCAAGCCCAATCCAGACAATAAGTAGTCGAGTCGTAGATTCATCTCGGCCTCAAAAAAGAAAAACGACTCTCCAAAAAAAGAGTCGATTTCCATGACTCGCAGTTGCGCGCCCTTTAAGAACTATTCTTTAACGCCACTAGACTCAAATGCATTAATTAAATCTCTAAAACTCACAGTATTTTTATTGCCAGACTCTTTAGCTCCTCCACATTCAGATACACCGTTGTTTCGGTAATAATAATCACCAAGTTTAATTTCTGGAGGTGAATCAAAATCACTAACGTCTTTAATTCTAGAAATACCTATCGATGTTTCACAATCTTGAAAATAACTATATTGTGGCTTGACAGTAACCACAATGGCGGATTCACCTACATGAGGAACATCAGATGGATAAGCTTCCGAAACTGATACCTTATCAGAATATTCTCCTAGTCCAATATAAACTCCCCAATCACGTATGAATACATAACCTTTGTCTGGCTTTGAGCTAGAGGCACTTTCTTTGTCTCCAGCTCTACTAAACTGTTTTACCCCTGTTATGAGTAACAGTATTCCCACAACTAAAAATAAGATACAAAATAGAGCTAAGAATATCGTCTTCTTTGTATCTTTAGGTTTTTTTATCATTACTTAATGTTATCACCAGCTTTATGGAATTGCTAGAAGAGCTTTATGCTTACCTTTATATAGCTTTTTAATATAGTCATAAAGTTGATTATCGTTGTATACTTTTGATAATGGATGAACAACAAGAAAAATCTAGCTTAAGAGAAAAAACGAAACAGTATTTTGAGTTGAACGAATCTCAAGAAGTAGCATTATTAAACTATGAAAAGCAACAAAGAGAAATATCACGAAAAGGGAAAAACATTACGATTTTCCAACTAATACTTTTCTTAGCAATTCCAGTGAATATATTCATTTTAGATTATTTTTTAAAAGATAGTGTGTTGCTATCAACAACAGGAAATTATCTAGGAATTTTTTTTATACTCTTATTTTGTCTGAATTTAGCAATTCTTATGTTGAGGTTAAGGATAACCGGAGGTTTAGGAGGCCATGCTCTAGATAGATTTTTAATCGAATATAAACATTCTGATCCTATCGAAAAAAGACATATTAAAAATTTCTATAGTGTATTTGTGTTAGTGGTTACAGTGTCAATTATAATTATATTCGTCTGGGCATTCGCCTCAACTAGCTAGATCTCGTAAGTCGGGGGAGCAGTCGAAATTTTGTGTTTTGATTCAGGAAGCTGGCCGACAGGAATCTAATTTGCTGGCAATTTAGCGGACTAACTACCTTTAAAGTATTAAATATATTGAGCTATTTTCGTATTGTGAATCGTTAGTAGCTAGTCGGTATTTAGGGTAAAATAAACAGATCAAAAACAGAAAGAGCCTAGTAAAGGTAGGCTTGTATATTTTCACCACCGTCATTTGCTCCAGTGGCAACTTGTAAATTAATTTTAGAACCGTCGGATTTTGTAATGCTCACTATGAAATAGTTACTCGCAATATATGTTTCAGGTTTTGTTCCTGAGTCGATAAGTCCAACGCCCGGTTGATTTATGAATGATTCTTTTACACCATAAAAAATAATATTTAAATCATTTTCACCTAGTAAGTACGCACCAGATAGATGTCCCTCATCAGTTAATAATTCTTCACAATTAGAAGAGCATGATTTACGTATAGAATAAGATTTACTTGAAATATATTGTACCCCTTGAGGGTATTCCATTGTATTTGGTGTAAATTTCCTTTGCAAAATGTCTGGAGAGTCAAACGTTTGTTCTCCCACCACAATATTATTTGAAGAAGCAGTTAAATTTATTTTTATTTTGTCATATATTTCCTGGTCATTAGTAAATTTACTTGTATTTATGTTCGTTGTTTGAGCATTTTCATTAAGTACTATTTCTTTGTTGCTTTTTTGTTTACCCCACACATACCAACTAGCGAATCCTACGATCGTGACAATAAGAATAATCAACAATCCCTCAACTAAAGTAAAACCTTTTTGATTCTTCAATTTTAACCCCACTATTTACTTACTCCCCTATCTTACTATTTTAAAAACAAAAACACTATGTTTCCATAGTGCTCGTGGTCGGCTCACAACGATGGAGCTAGTTATAACTACATGAAACTAGATTGCTCTGTGTTCTTGCCGGGTATTTAGGAAGTTGCTATTATTGATCCATGCCTAAACTAAAAAGAAAGCCATATTTTTTACTGACTTTTCTTGCTGTCGTTTGTGTCGTTATTACTGTATTCCTAATTGGCCGAAAAGTTTTATCAAATCAGGAAACAATTACTGGCACTGTGACAAGTATATTTACGGATTGTGTAGGAGGAGAAGAGATGGACAAAAATGGCATCATAGCTCCTATCAAAAAAGTTTATTGCGATGGCGGCGATACAATTACAATAGACTATAATTACGAGTTTGTTACCGCACCTGGATTGCTTATTTATGGTGAACCCTACTCAGTTGATGTGTCATCTATCAAAGTAGGTGACAGGGTAAAGGTACATTATCAAAATGATTCAGACGGTTTCAAATTCCTAGGCTGCAAGAGCTGTGGTGTGCAAAAGATCAAATAGTTTCAACTCTTGCTTGCATATATAAAAATTACGGCATGGCTCACACTAGCAATTACATTGCGAACCGCAAGTATAGACTCTGCTGTACAATATAACCAATCAATTTAAAATAATTTGGATTTGCAATCGTCGTATTCGGAAGAAAAACTATTACCGTATGTTTCATAACAACTATCTTCTCGCATTTCGATTAGAAGAACCACAAAAAGAACTCCAATTATACTTGCGGCTATAATTACACCAACTACCTGCAGATTGTATTTCAAATTTTTTTTATGGCGTGGCAGGAATATCTGATTGATACCAGTAAAGAACATAGCTGGTCCTACTATATAAAATAGTGGCGCAATAAGTATGCCCCCCAGCCCAAGGACGCCCATCCATACGTAACTTGCCAATACTATAACTATTCCGCCAACCACCAACGCAATAGGGTTGTCTTTTTTCATATGCGTTAATCATATCATGGCCTTCAGGGAAAAAACGCGGGTGATAAGACTTCCGCCAGCTGGCGGATAGCGAACCAGCGACCTCGATTCGCCAGCCGGTAGGAGGCGGAGAGCTATCTAGGTATAATCTCTTGCTTCTTGGCTCCGGGAACTGGATGATTTACCTAAATAATCTATCAGCCCTATGGGTGATAAGACTATTTAGCGAACTGGCGCGACTTACACCAACAAGTTGGTGTGTCGCTTGGGTTCGGACCAAGTCACGAAGATAAATAAAATAGCCCCACAAATGTGAGGCAATTTTATTTGGCTCCGGGAACTGGATTCGAACCAGCGACCTCGAAGTTAACAGCTTCTTGCTCTACCGCTGAGCTATCCCGGATTATTCATGTACTGTAGCTTGCTTTTAGGAAAAGAGTAACCGGAGCATCGGATTTATTCCGTGCACCGCGTGGTTTGAGAAAAACCATAGTTTGTCTCAAAAGCGAAGCGTTGGTACAGGGGTAGATTATACGTTTATATCGGCTTTACGTCAATTCAAATCTTATAATAGTTTTTCTAAGGCAGTTTGGGTTAGTGCTGGTACAGGCATAACGCTTAGTCTAGAATTTCTAACAAGCAAGAATTCAGAAAATGCTGGTTCGGCTTTTATCGATGATAAATGTAAAGGCTTGCTATATTTTTTGACGAACGATAATTGAACCGCCCAGCTTTTGCGCGGGTCTTTTAGATTTTCATAAGGTTCACTCGACACTTTCGCAAGTCCTACAATAGATTTTTCTTTCTGAGAATGATAAACATACACTAAGTCGCCAGGTTTCATGAGTTTAATATTAATAATTGCCTGAAAGTTATGTACACCCGTCCACTCAGTAGAGCCGTCACGAGCCAAATCATCAATTGAGTAATCAGTGTCTGGGTCTGCTTTAACAAGCCAGTAGTTCATATAGCCAGTATAACGTATTTCGTATAACGTATTTCGGCTAGGACCAGAAACTAAGTTTTACCGTTATACGAACTGCGTTCTGCGGTATACTGTTCTTATGTCTATTATTGAAGCGATAGTTTTGGGGCTCGTTCAAGGGCTGACTGAATTTATCCCGGTTTCTAGCTCTGGCCACTTAATAATCGCGCACGAGCTTTTTGGGACAACTGATAGCACTCTTGTTTTTGACGTTGCACTGCATATTGGGACACTTCTAGCACTAATGATATTTTTCTGGAAAGATATTTTAGGGTTAATGAAAAATGTTTTTGCTAAAAACACCCAAGGTAAACTATCCAGAATTATCATTGTTGGCACTATACCCGCCGGGTTAATTGGTTATTTATTTTCAGACTGGATTGATGATAATCTACGCAAACCAATAACAGTCGTGATAACTATGATAATAATGGGGTTGCTGATGCTAGCAGTAGAAAAATATTCGTCAAAAAAGCGAACAGTGTCATCCGTAACTATGCAAGATGGGGTCAAGATTGGGTTTGCGCAGGCTCTTGCACTTATCCCGGGCGTATCGCGCTCTGGTGCGACAATAACCACTGGTATGATTCAAGGACTAAAGCGTGCTGATTCTGCAAGATTGTCGTTTTTGATGGCAATCCCAATAACTGCCGGTGCCATAGCTGGCTCTTTGTTGGGCGCGGAACAGGGAGAGTTAAGCGGACAAACAAATATTTTTGCAATTGGGATTTTAATGGCGCTTGTCAGTGGATTATTTGCAATTCGCTTCCTGCTAAGGTTCTTGAGCAATAATAGTCTAAGTGTATTTGCCTATTACCGCATAGCATTAGCAGTAATTGTTTTTTTGACACTTGTGTGAGATAAATAAGTAATAAAAGCGAGGTTTAATATGTCTGAAGAAACCAGTTCGAGCGAAGTTAAGACTCTAAAAAAAGATAAGAAAATAACACTTACTCTGTCGTGGAAACTATTATCTATAATTTTGGCATTATTACTAGTTGGTTTAACTATCTATACAAAGCCTTGGGAGACACCAATATCAAACGCCAGAACAATCAAAATTGATGGTGAAGTAAGTATTAAGCGAGTTCCAGATTCTTTTATATTTAATCCTAGCTTTGAAGCCGACAGCCAACAAGCAATTAATGATAAAACTAACGAAGTTGTGGCAAAAGTAAAAGAATTGGGTCTAGGCGACGCTGGCATTCAAACCCAAATTTCTAGTTATGAGAACTACGGCATGGATGGCCCTGACGGAACTTTTAATCATACGCTATATTTGACTTTATCGGTTGAGGACAAAGACCTTGCTCAAAAAATTCAAGATTATCTTGCTAGCGCGGGTGCTGTTGGTTCAATATCACCTACCGTTGGCTTCACAAGAGCTACCCAGAAAGCGTTGAAAGACGAAGCAACAGCAAAGGCTGTGGAAGACGCCAAAAAACGAGGCGAAAGCACAGCGCAAAATCTTGGAGTTAAATTAGGACGAGTAATCACAGTAAATGAACCTGAGAACATGGATGTCTACCCAATTGCTGCCTATGACTCATCGTTTGCTGAAGGAAGTTCTAAATCCTCTCTACCAATAAACGCAGGTGAAAGTGAGTACAACTACAAAATAGAAGTTGAGTTTGAAATCCGCTAAAGTGCGATTATCAATGTTTTGCGACAAGCGTAACCAGTAGGGTACAATGTCTATATATGGCTAGAAAATCAGGCATAAATAAAACAATAGTAGCTAATGTAGTCGTTATACTGGCTCTGGCTGGTACCAGCACGTACTTTTATATGCAAAACCGAGACTTAAACAGTCAACTAGCTCTTACAGATCAGGATAGGGTTGCACAGCAAAATGAGGAATTACTAGCAGACGTCGGGAAGCTGTACGATTTACCTGAAGAAGAGCCAACGATATTTCTAGTAAACGACCCAGTAAAGACGCAGGAAGATAATCCCGGAATCAAGGATTTGTTTAGTGACCTCAAAAAAGATGATTATTTATTGGTATATAAAACTGAGCGTCTGGGTATTCAATACCGGCCAAGCGAGAAAAAAATAATAAAGACAGCGACTCTAACTATTCCAATATCTGTTGAACTGTTTGGTTCAGAACAAGCAATGGAAGATATATCTAAGGTGTTGGAAGAAAAATATAGTACGCAAGTATCTATAAAGAAAACCATACTTGAAGGTGTAACAAAAGGCTTCGTTTTTGATACCACAACAAAATTAGGTGGCGAACTAGATAATATTTCAAAAGAAACAGGATTAGAAAAGGGAATTAACCTGCCAGATACAATTAAACCCGATTCTCAGAC
>JAGONL010000038.1 GCA_017993025.1 Candidatus Saccharimonadota bacterium | reverse complement strand
CTTTTTATGACTCCTTTTGTTTTATGTTTGAATTATCTTATTCTTCGATTTTTACTTCGATACCGCCAGAACTTCCAGCTACAGCGTTAAATACTGCACCGTGTAGATAACCTACAATCCAGCCTAGTGCAAAATAGATTAGTGGAAGAACAAGTAGGCTAACAATTCCTGTAGCAAGCCCAAAAGACAAACCTTTTAATGTGCTATTTGTTGCTTCTGCAATTTCTACAGTTGTGTTTAGACTGTACATTACTGCAACTACAAACCCAACCGCACCTGCAAAAGTTCCTTCAAACATAGCTATTGTGCTTGCTTTAACTGCTGTAATTTTTTTATAACTTTGCTTTGCCATATCCTTTATAACCTCTTTCTATGAATACTTAATTATTTTCTATTTCCCTTAGCATCAAAACTGTACGAACTTTTTACCATCTCGCTTAACACTAGTTGCATTTGTATTTGTCTAGCTATCAACGAACCACTAAACCACACAAACAACCATAGGAAAGACTGGTCGACTACTCTAATAACTGAAGAAACGACACCTTGGTCGTGCAAATCGTTTAGACTTAGGTGACCAGCAACTAAGAATATTCCAGCCAGCATAAACGCCACTCCAGCAAAAGCCGTCATAGTCATAACTAAACTTGCACTCATAGGCCCGCTACTTGCAATTGACGCTCCCATGATAAATCCAGCAACAGACATTAGAAATACAACCACGCCTTCGCCGTTTAGCCCAATTACTACACCTAGATATGACAGCGCAATTGCACCAACTATACCGCTTAGAACTACTACAGCAAGTTCAAAAAACGCAAACGACAATAAGGCCAGTACTAGCCCTACAGTTATTGCAAAAAACACAGCTACCGTAGAGCTTACGGCTCCACTTCCGAAAACACCTTGAAATCCTGTAAATCCTGCGATTGTTCCAGTTACTAGCCCTACTACAGGTAATAGCAACCTAAACAATGAAAAACCTAACAAACTAACCACTAATCCAGTGGCCATCAGCACCAACGCTGTTAATAACATCTACGCCTCCTTTACTTAATAAGTATAGTATTACGCCAAATTATTAATTTTTGCAAGCAAATTTTCATATCATCACATTATTTGGAATGTTTTTCAGCAAAATGTGTTAAGTAAACTAACCCCCCGATTAACAGAATAAACCCCAAAACTCCGTTTGCAATTTTATCACCTAGTAAATCGAATCGTGCTAGCAATCCAACCACACCTACAAGTAGTGCACCAATCCCTAAACTAACATTTTGCCTAGTTGCACTTGGAGCAGACACAACAGCAAACCCAAATATAATCAACAAAATTGGTACTGCAGTGTTATATACAGTTAGCGCATTTAACCAGTTTAGTAGTGTAGCCAATAGCACAAGCCCTACCCCGACAAGAATTACGCCAGTTAACATCCTATTTTTTTCATTATCCTTCACGCGAAATACCCCCATTTTTAATTTCAGCAAACCGTTTGAAATTATTGTACCACCAAAAATACCGGGATAACTAAAGCTTCATTTTTACATCTACATACGCATCTCTAAAGCTCATACCACTAGATACTAGCCCATTTATCAGAGTAACGCTGTGCATTTCTGGTGTTATAGCTTTTTCCAGACAACTCTCATGCGCTTCAAGCTCACCTATAATTTTTGTAAGTATCTTAATAGTTTCCTCCGCGTCTTCCACAGCCTCAACAAATATTTCTTTCGTCAGTTGCAAATCTCTTTGGTAGCCACTGCCTATAGTCCCAAATATCGACTGAATTTTTTGTTGGTGGAAGCTGAATATATGGCACTTACCTCTAGCTATTTCTAGTGCGTCTAGATTGTGTTTGTGGGGCATTATTGAAGAGCCTGTAGTATATTTTTTAGGCAGACTAAAAAAACAAAATTCTTGTGTTGTAAACAGTAGTAAATCTGACATTAGCTTGCCAATTATAACCATACTCAGATTCATAGACTGCAAGCATATGATTTCAAAATATCCTCTGGATAGACCACAATATATTGGATTCTCTTGAGTCTTTGCAAACCCTAAACTCTTTGTAGTAATATTTCTGTCAATATTAAAACTGCTACCAAACCCAGCGCCTGATCCAAGAGGGTTTTGGTCAATAATTGATAGCGTTGCTTCCAGCGCAAATACTGAATCATGCAATGCTTCTGCAAAGGCGCTTAGCCAGGCACCGACAGTTGTAGGCATTGCTTTTTGCATGTGCGTATAGCCCGGCATTGCAATATCATTATATTTTTCAGCAACGTAACTTAATTTTTGCTCAAGCGCCTGTACCTGCTTAATGTGTATTTTTATAGAATCTTTAATATAAAGCCTCATCATAGTCAATGATTGGTCGTTTCTACTTCTTGCTGTATGAATTTTCTTACCTGACTCTCCTACATGTTCGGTTAAATACGCCTCAATGTAGCTATGACAATCCTCAAAGCCTAGAAGCGAAAAATCATCTTGCACCAAAGCCAGAGATAGTTTATCTAGAGATTTTTTTATTAGTTTTTGTTCTTTTACACTCAATACTTTTAAGCCAACCAGCATCTCACTATGTGCAATAGTTGCTGTTATGTCGTAGCCGATAAGTTTTTTATCTACGTGGCTATCTTTTCCGATGGTATATTTCTCCACGTCGGGGTCAAGAGAATCAGCTGTGTCTGTAGCCCATAATTTAGTCTTCATAGTTATATACTCCGTACGCCGTCTTCTGGCTTAGGTTATATATTTCTATAAAACCCGCTGAAGCATTTTGGTTAAATGCCTGATTTTTCTCAAAAGTAGCCAAATTTTCATCAAACAAAGAATATGGAGAACTTAGCGCAACAACATTCACATTTCCCTTAAAAAGTTCGACAGTGACATTTCCTGTGACTTTCATATTTTGACTATCAATATAGCTGTTTAAATGTCGCATAGTCGGCTCAAACCACTGTGCCCCGTAAACCATATAGGCCCACTTGGTATCCACCAAACTTTTAAACTGATTTTCTTCTCTTGTTGACACAAGCTGTTCTAATTTTTTATGTGCAGATATTAATATAGTCGCACCGGGGTTTTCATAAACGCCTCTGACCTTTAATCCAACTAACCTATCCTCGATCAGTTGCACAACTCCAACACCGTGTTCGCCTCCAATATTATTACATTCAGCAACTAGATTTGCCAGCTCCATAGACTCGCCGTTAAGTTTAATAGGCACTCCTTTTTCAAATTCAATCTGCAGTTGCACTGCCTTTTCCGGCGTATTTTCAATTGTTTTGCACCACAATAAAATATCCGACAGCTTCGGTTGCAAACTAGGATTTTCTATTTCGCCACCTTCACCGGTATTTCCCCACATATTTTCGTCATATGAGTACGGTTTTTCAATATTCTGTCTTACCTCTATGCCGTGTTTATTTGCATAGGCAATTTCTTCTTGTCTGCCCATCCCCCACTCCCTAACTGGCGCAATGGTTTTTAAATTTTTATTCAAGGTCGTTATATAAGCTTCAAATCTTACTTGGTCATTACCTTTTCCCGTACAGCCGTGAGCAATCACCTGGCAATTATTCAGCTCGGCAAATTCAACAGCCAGTTTTGCAATCACTACCCTACCCAGAGGCGTGCTGAGTGCATAGCCACCCTGATAATCTGCGTTAGCCTTAATAGCGTGAGAAAGCAGTGTGTCTGCAAACATTTTTTTAGCGTCAAATACATACGCCTTTTTTGCGCCTAATTTTAGCGCCTTCTGCTTTATAGTTTCTAAATCATCGGCTTGTTGCCCGATATCTAGTGTTAGCGTTATTACGCTACATTTATACTCATCTTGAATCCATTTAAGCATTACAGAAGTGTCAAGGCCTCCAGAATACAGAAGTAGACACGTATCAAAACTACCTTTTTTAGCCTCATGAGAAGCAATCTTTATATATTTAGTCGTTTTTTTCATAATTAATATTCCTTAAATTTAAAATTAAAAAAGCCCCAGAAAACTCGGGGGCTGTTAAGGCTTACTTATTATTTTAAAAATTCAAGAACAGCTCCCGGTAATACGGTAGCTTCGGCGGTTCTGTAGTATAGATAAACTGTTCATAACAAAAATAACTTTATCACATAATGCTAGTGATTGCAAGTCCTATCAACCTATTTGCCCCCTGTCATACTGCCATCGCCGATGACTGCAGGCACAGGGTTTAGAAGTCTTTCCATATCACCTTCGCCAACCGTTGAGTAGCTGCATATTACGTCGAACGAGGAAAGGTCAACACCCAAAGTATCGGCAATTTTTAACGTTTTTGTGTATGCACTTTCTTGCGGTTGCAGCGGGTCAAAGCCACCATTATCATAAACATCGGTTTGATGTCTTGTCGATAAAGCGAACACAGGTGCCTCTGCAGTCTGTGCAGCTGAACCACTCGCACCATACATACAAACATCTTCTGTTTCATCGTCAATTCCAGCTAATCCAACAACCTCCACCGTATTGCTTAAGGAACCTATTTCATAAGCGTTTTCTATTCTTCCAAGATACACCCCCTTATACGTGATCGGTTCATTTCCACTTGATGCTGGTAGAGACCTAAGCGCTACGTCTACACCAGGAGTGATGTATGGGGTTGGATCGCTTATTGGTATTGACTCTACTGCTTCAAACCTAGGAGTTGAATTTATTGTAAACAATGCCATGTCTGGGCCTCCAGGCGTCATAACTGAGACACTACTGACGTTCGCAATTGGGTCTACTTGTCTTTCGGTCGATGGGACATCAGGTTCTAATACTGCGTATTCATATGGCGATAAATCGGTTATGTCCAAAGCACTGTATTCTCCGCCACCTTTAATAGGAGACACCATGCCGTTCATGTCTCCTGTAAGACAATGAGCAGCGGTAACAACATATTCTTTGCCTTCATAAGAGACTTTGTTAGCAGTACAAACTTCTTCCCATGGACCCGTTTCACCCTTCAATCTTTTGCCCATTTTTAAAACGGAGCTTTCAAAAGATTTTCTGATCTCAGGGCTAACTTGCACTCCATAGCCTGGAAGGGTTTCGGGTCCTGGCAACTCTCCGTTGACGGTTTCGATGCTCACTCCGGCCTGAGATGCAATGATTTTAGATAGAGCATCTAGCTTTTCTTGCATAACATCAATTTGCAAAAGCTCTGCTTGACTAGGATTTGATGCTTCATTATTATTCACACTTGTAGTTACGGGTGGTGAACTGTTTTTTATGGGTTCCTGGTCATTGTTTGCGATTTTAGCACCTACTACTCCCGACAAAAGAGACACGGCAAGTAGTTTAGCCATTCCTTTGCCTGCTGAAGAACGGCGCTTTATTCCTTTTAGTGGTGGTTCTATTTTTTGTTTTGATTCTTCATGATATTCGTTCACAATGTGTATATTGTATCATACTTATGGTTATTTGTCCACTTTTTGTGATTATTTATTTACTTTTTTAGTGTATTATTACAGCTCTTTATTTATTTCAACTTCAATAAAATCTGCGTTATTCATATGACGGTAATCTTCAAACTCTGAAAATTTAGTAAACCCTTTCGCTACTTGGCTAAGGTAGAAGCCAGATACCGAATGCCCAACCACAACCACTTCTCCGTCAGTTTCTATAACAGCTTTTTTGATCTTCTCTATAGCAACTTGCAGTCTATTAATTAAATCTTGTTGTGATTCAAAACCTCTCTCAGCATCTATGATAAAAAACCTGTCGTTTTCCATGTCTTTTGGTTTTCCTTCACACTCGCCCAGCCCTCTTTCACGCAGCTCATCAATAATTCTTATGTCGTTAACTCCTATAGCAAGCTCACCAGCAATAGTTTCTGCTGTTTGCTGTGCTCTAATATATGGCGACGTTAGTATAATTGCTACATTTTTATCCTTTAGTTCTTCGCCAGTACGACGAGCCTGCTTGATACCATTCTCCGTTAGTGGGGGTGTGCTACTGGCAACAATTAAAGCAGCGTTTGCCTCGCTCTGCCCATGCCTTACAAAATAGAATTTAGTCATTTAATACCTCCTTTAGTTCACTTTTAAACTCTGCGTAATTTTTATACAAAATTGTTTTCATTCCAGTTTTTTCTGCGCCTAAAAGATATTTTTGTTGATCATCAATAAAGACGCACTCGCTCGGTTGTACTCCTAGGTGTTCTGCTGACAATTTATATATCTCTGGTGCTGGCTTAGCCATACCAAATTTATATGACAAAATTATGTCGTCAAAAAGTGCTACATCATCTTCAGTAAATAATTCTGCTAAGTAATTAGAGGCCGAATTAGATAAATAACCAATTTTATATTTGCCCACCAGATTATTTTTAATAAACTCAAAAAGTTCGTTGTTCTTAGGGTTGTCGTCTAATAATACTGTAGCTTCTTGCAGGGGTAAATTTGCCAGTTTTGCAAACTCTTTATACGCCTCGAAATTAGTAATTTTTCCTTCACTAGACAAATGATCAACTTCGTTAAATCTATCAATAAGTGTTTGGTCATGAGATAAATATTTTTGCTTAAAAGGCTCATAAGAACTCCCGACAAGCACCCCAAAACAATCAAAAATTACGGCCTTAATCAATTTGTTCACTCCCATATAAGAAAAATTGTAGACACTACAGTTGCAAGAGCTGCTAAAAATAAAATTACTGATTTCATGGAAGTCAGAACCGAGTACAGTGGAGATCCTAAACTCTCTTTGAATACCTGGTACTCAATCTTTGTATTTAATGTGACGTCATCCCAATCAGGCCAATTTTCCTGATTTTCAAAAATATTCACAAACAGCTTCATGAATACTACCAGGCATAGAATAAACCAAAATACAACAAATCCAACATTTCTCAATGTTAGAGATACCAGTATTGGGATAAACAAAATTGAGAAAAATAAGGAAAATAGCCAAAATTTTCTAATAAACCATACAATCTTTGGAATTTTCCATGCATTCAATTCATCGTTTAGCTCGTGGAAAAAACCATACAGCTCATAACTAGCCGAACCTAGATTTAGTATGATTCCGTCACTTATAATTATTAGTAGCCTGGCATCAGATTTTTTATGCCGTATATCATATGCTAGAGATTTTGGCGCTTTACTAAAGATTTTTTTCTTCGCTTTTTCAAGAGGAGTGTTCTTGCCATTAATAAAAATAAACGCGCTATATTCTTTATTAGATTGTGTAAAACTACCGATTAATTGGTGTATTAGTTCCAAATGATTTCTATAAACATGCGTGGTTGGAATTTTTTTCGTTGCGTTAAAACTCTTCATTAAAGCTCGCCCCAGTTTTTTCCTATGCTCACATCTACTTTTAAGTTAACACCCAACTCTGGATAAATACTCTCCATAGTTTCCTTCATAATTTTACCAACAGCTTCTGAATCCTCTTCCCGACACTCAACCATAATGCTGTCATGAATCTGCATGATTTGTTGTGGCGCACTTCTCCCTTCTCCCTTCTCCCTTCTCTCTCTAAACTTGTCTTCAAGTTTAGACATAGCCATCTTGGTCAAATCAGCTGCGGAACCCTGAATAGGCATGTTAATCGCAGCCCTATATGCACCCTCACGTACAATAAAATTACTCGACTGCACATCTGGCGTTGGTCTTCTGCGTCCCATAACTGTTTCTACATATCCCCGGTCTTTGGCCTCTGTTCTAAACCGCTCAATCATGCCCTTCAAAGCTGGTCTAACCTCAAAATATTTGTCTATAAACTGCTTTGCCTCTGCGTAGCTAATCCCTGCGCCCTCGCTCAAACCGTGCACTCCCTGCCCGTACAAAATACCAAAGTTCACGGCCTTTGCAGAATAGCGCATTTCTTTAGTAACTTGGTCAGCCGGGATTCCCTGAATCAACGCTGCCGTTTCGGTATGAATATCCCTATCTTCATTAAACGCCGTAATCATCAGTTTATCGTCGCTCATGGCAGCCGCAATTCGCAGTTCAAATTGACTATAATCGGCGCTTATCAGCACATTGCCCTTCTCCGCTATAAACCCTTCGCGGA
>JAGONL010000037.1 GCA_017993025.1 Candidatus Saccharimonadota bacterium | reverse complement strand
ATATTGAGACAGATGGTGTTTTTGTGTTTATTGGCCTAAAGCCAGTTACTTATTTCCTTGAAGGAACTGGAGTACAGTTTGACGAAGTTGGGTTTGTTAAAACAAACCAAAAGTTGATGACTGACACCCCTGGTATTTTCTGTGCTGGCGATGTACGTAGCGGAGCCACAATGCAGATTGCCAGTGCTGTTGGTGAAGGCGCCAGTGCTGCCTTGTCTATACGAGAGTACTTAGAAAGTTGAAGTAGTGATGTTTCATATTAACTAACTGGGAGAAGACAATGAAAAAAGGATTTTCTTTAGTGGCTGGTATAGTTTTGATTATAGCCATTAGTCTATTTTTCGTGCTTTCCAAAAATAACGATGACAAGAACATCACTTCCGACAGTTCGGAAAATACTTCACAATCAGTTTCAAATACTACAAGCGTGGACGCAAATACAATCGAGATAAAAAACTTAAAATTTGGCACGGGCAAGCTAACAATCAAAAAAGGCCAAACGGTAACTTGGAAAAACGAAGACAGCTCTAACCATACCATTACGTCGGATAATGGCAGTACGCTCAATAGCAGTACTGTCGCCAAAGGTGAAACATACTCAAAAAAATTTGACGAAATTGGTACGTTTAATTATCACTGTGATTTCCACTCTAGCATGACTGGAATAATAATTGTAGAACAGTAGCGCTAATTAAATAGCGAAGGGTAGTCGGTGAAAATTCCGTCAATGCCCCAGGACTCTAGCTCTTCGGCTCTGTCGGTACTATTTACAGTGTAGGCATAAAGTTTGAATCCGCGGTGTTTCATAGAGCGTACAAACCCAGACCACAACCACTGTTGATTGATGTGGACACGATTTGTTCCAAGAAGTGTAGCTTCAGCTACAGCTCGTACACCAGACCACTTCTCTAGTACTGCAAGTGGAATGTCGGGAAATAGTTTTTTGGCTTTTTGTAAAATTCGGAATTCAAAGCTAGATATTAAAATTTCACCCTTGTATCCAAGCAGCTCTTCACTAAGCAGGTCTAGTACTTGTTCTTCTTTGATTTCTAAGTTAATTCCTACACGACCGTCAACCAATATTAATGCATCCTCAAGTGTAGTGTATTTTTCTGTTGCCATTGTCGGGTCGTGAGACAGAATAATCTCGCCTTTATGTACTCTTAAATCAACTTCTATCATATCTACCTTGCATGCAATGGCCTTGCGGATGGCTTTTTCAGTATTTTCTGGTGCTAAGCCTCTTGCTCCTCGATGTCCAATAATATCCATAGGTTCATTATACAGCGTGCAGTACGATTAGCTATTAACCATGACTCAATTAGCCTAGGATTAACTATTGTCGTTTAGCATTGTAGCTTCATGGGAAATTGATAATTGTTAATGTCATGCAAATTGATAATTGCTAAATGATAATTATCCCTTCCTGGTGTACAATATAGTTTAAGATTAAGAGGAGAAAAACGTGGATTATAACACCATACTTACACCGTACGCAGAAGACCAGACAATCAATACTGTGATTGAGATTCCTAAGGGTTCAAGTAATAAAATTGAATACGACCGCAGGCGCAAACTAATGGTTCTAGACCGTGTTGAGCCTGGTATTTTTGCCAAGCCTACAAACTATGGGTTTATCCCCGGCACTCTTGACGATGACGGCGACGAACTGGACACCCTACTTGTTACCGAAGAACCAGTGCCAACAGGAGTTTTAGTAGAGGCTGTGGTCTTAGGTGTACTAGAGTTTGAGGACGACGGTGAAATGGACCACAAGATTATTTGCGTCCCTGCTGATGACAGGCACACAGGAAATCGCATAAAATCCATGGATGATTTAGGCGAACAGTGGAAAAAACAAATTGAACACCACTTTACACACTATAAAGATTTGAAAAAACCAGGCAGCACTAAAGTAAACGGTTTCGGTGACGTAGTAAAAGCTCACGAAGTTATAGCAGAATGTATCGAACGTTGGAATAATCAGTAATTATGCCAAACTGGCGTCAAGTATTTTCTGGGAAAATCTGGCAAATCCAGCAGTCAACGGAGACTGACGGGCGAGTTTTTGAACGTGCACTTCGTGCGCCTGGCAGTAGATTAATAGTCGTCAAAGACAACAAAATACTTCTGCAACGTGAAAAGCGACATGAACTAAATGGTGAAACCGATATTAGGCTACCTGGTGGGAAAGTTTTCGATACGTTGGAAGAATTTGAGTCTTTTGATGGTGATATTGTTGAAGCTAGCAGATTATCGATAACCAAAGAGGCCTTTGAGGAAGCTGGTATGGTTGTTAGCACCGAAAAGCTTCAGTATATCGGCGTGGATGTTTTAGGAGCTACTTGTTCTTGGGATTTGCACTATTGGTTAGCGGAAGAGTTTGAAATGCATAGTGACGGTGCGCAATTTCACGAATCTGAATCTAAAGAAATTGAAGGATCTTTCTGGGTCTCCTTTGAAGAAGCTAAAGAAATTGTTCTTGATAGAAATAAGTTCTCTGAAAGTCGCTCGGCTATGGTGCTAGTCCGCTTCATGAACGAGAGATTGATATCGTGAGTATACCTAATTCTGATTTTGTAAGAGCTTTGCTTAGAACTTTTCGAAAAGAAATAATGTCGGTGTACGGGAAAGCGGACTATGAGTTTAAGGGTGACGCATCTGTTGTTACAGAAATTGATAGAAGTATAGAAAAAAAACTAATTGGTGCCCTATCTTCTGAATATCCTGATATAGGTTTTTACGGCGAGGAATACGGCCGACAAGGAAGTACTGATAAATATTGGTTAATTGATCCAATTGACGGTACAGAAAACTACATACGTGGATTGCCAGGGGTCACTACCCTGTTAGCACTTGTAGAGCAAGGTGAGGTGACGCAAAGCTATGTTTATGATATAGCTGAAGATATAGTTTATTGGGCATTGAAGAATAAGGGGGCATTTAGAAACGAAAAAAAGATTGAACTTAAGATGCGAACAATTGATAGAACGATAATCACTGTTTCAAGTGGCGTACCGGTAAAATTTCCTAATTTAGCAAAAAGATTATCAGAAGCAGGTATTATGTATACCGAAGTAGGATATGGCGGGGGCGGTCGTCTTACAAATATTGCTAGCGGGAAGATAGACGGTGTAGTTACTTCACACGCTGGTGGCGGACAATGGGATTTTGCTCCAGTCGTGTTTATTGCAAGGGAGGCTGGATTTGTTGTAACTCATTTTGACAGAGACGACATAGACTCGCGGGAATTCTGTTTTTTAAGTCCATCTACAAACAAAGTTTTATTACCAATCATTAAGGAGCAAATTCAACATGAGGACTGATATTATCCAGAAAACAGTTTTATTAAACCCTGACGGAAAAATGCTTTTATTGCGCAGAAGTGAGACGGATAATCGTAGGCCACTGCAGTGGGATTTTCCTGGAGGAGTATTAGACGAGGGAGAAACACTAGAACAGGGCACGCTTCGTGAAATAGAAGAAGAGTCTGGACTGGTTGTTGAGTCCCCTAAAATTATTTTTGCAAAAGCAGAAGTATCCAGGTGGTCAAACGAGGGCCAAGAGCGTGAAGCAAATGTGGTTAGAATATACTACACAGCAAAATGTGAATCTGATAAGGTTAAATTGAGTTATGAGCACTCAGAGTTTGCATGGGTAACGCTCCAGGAAGCATTAGATATACTGGAATACCCTCGTCATAAAGAAGTTATTTCGTACGTCCTCGATAACAAAATAGAGTTATAGTTTTTGCTTAAGATTGCTTTTGTAACTATACTAACCTAAATGTGGTTCATACTATCTGTTTTTGCAACTTTGACAATGGTGTTACGACGTACTACTGAGAAAAAAGTAGTAGACGGGATAGATAGTCTCGCTCTTGCCTGGCTTCAGCAGGCAGTCGCGTTGCCTTTTATTTTTATTGCGATATTTTTTGCCCATTTTTATCTACCCTCAGAGCTTTCAAGTGATTTTTGGGTAGTTATGGTGTTTTATGTTTTCTTGTGTGGTGTTGATTTATTTTGTTATTTCAAGGCACTTTCGATAGCTGACGTAAGCCTTGTTGCGCCATTTATGACTTTAGAGCGGCAGGAAATATTCTAGGTGCTTATTTGATACTTGGGCAAATTCCCTCATTAAGCGGAATAATGGGTGCGCTAATGATAATTATTGGCGCTTATGTAATAAACCGCTATAAGCTTTCAAATGAAGTTACTAAAAAATCAGATAAAAAAGCACTCTGGTTTATTCTGGCACTTGTTGTAGCGAGATCTATCGGATCAAATATTGAAGTATTTGGATTAAGGGAAAGCAATCCAACTACTTTTAATTTCTATTCTTCAATACTAACTGTGGTTTTTGTTATAGCAATTTCGTACCTGATGAGACCGAAGAGAAATCCGAAGCACGAGAATTATTGGCGTGATGTTAGGGTCAGTGTTAGCAAAAACATCTGGCCATTAATATTTATCGGTTTTACCTTAATGCTTAGTCTAACTGCCATATACCAGGCTAAAATTCTTGCTCCAAACGCTGGTTACGTTGGTGCAGTAAAAGCTTCAGCCGTTGTTCCAATGGTGATAATCGGTGTTATTTTCTTTAACGAAAAGTTTGTAAAGGCCCAGTGGCTTGGCTTGATTTTAGTAGTAATCGGGTTAGCATTTTTAGCTACTAGTTAGTAATTAACCATAAGCGTTGCAAGAAACAGTTTAATTCTATATTCTATTCATATAGAAGTAAGTAATAATTCAAAAACGAGTGGGAGTATTTTATGAAGACAAGGGTGGCGATAAACGGGTTTGGACGAATTGGACGGATGAGCTTCCGTATTATGCTGGAGCGAAAAGACGTAGAAGTTGTCGGTATTAACGATTTAACAGATACACATACACTTGCACACTTACTTAAACATGACACAAACTACGGCCAGCTACAGCACAAAGTTGATTCTGGCGAAGGGTATATATCTGTAGACGATGTAAAAATACCTATTAGCGCCGAAAAAGACCCAAACCTTCTACCTTGGGGTGATTTGAAAGTTGACGTGGTCATAGAGTCTACGGGGCGGTTTGTAACAACCGCAGATGCTAGCGCTCACATTAAGGCTGGGGCCAAGAAGATAGTTATATCCGCACCTGCAAAAGACGAAGAGACTAAGACTCTAGTTATTGGTGCAAATGAAGACGAAATCGACCAAGCCGGTGACGTACTTAGCAATGCTAGCTGTACAACAAACAGCATTGCTGCAGTTATGGACATTATGGAGATGGAGTATGGCATTGAAAAAGCCATGCTAACCACCGTACATAGCTATACAGCCAGTCAGGACTTGCAAGATGGACCAGGTAAAGATTTGAGGGAAGCTAGGGCTGCAGCAGAGAATATAGTGCCTACAACCACAGGTGCTGCTAAAGCTGTAGGACTAACAGTGCCAAGCCTTAAGGGTAAATTTGACGGTTTAAGTGTGCGTGTACCAACTAGCGTCGTATCACTATCTGATGTAACGATGCTGTTAAAGCGGGACGTGACAAAAGAAGAAATAAATGAAATGTTCAAGAAAAAAGCAAGTGAGCCGTACTACCAAGGAATCTTGGCTGTGACTGACGAGCCATTAGTTAGCTCTGATTACATCGGTAATAGCTACTCCGGGACTGTTGATATGTTGCTAACAAACGTAGTCGGCGGAAACATGGCTAAAGTTGTAGTCTGGTACGACAACGAATGGGGCTATTCTAATCGACTTGTTGAAATGGTTGTCGACGTTGGGAAGACACTTTCGTAGAAATGAAAAAGTCCAAAGGCCACGTTATGAGCGTTAGAGCATTAAAAAATAGAGGGCTTATTATGCTAGTAATTAGCTTTCCGTTTTATGTTATTTTCGGAAGCGGTGTATTTCTTGGTATGGTTTGGGCTGGTTGGGGCCTTGCGGTCTTAAGCTATTTAGCAATAGAAATTTTTGATTTATAAATTGTAGTCATTTAGCCTGTGGTTCTGATAGGATAATTGTATAACTCAAAGGAAAATCGAAATGAAAGTATTCTTAACTGCAGACCATGGTGGATTTGAACTTAAGGCAAAGATGTATCAGTCTTTGATTGAACACGGTTTTGAGGTTGAGGATATTGGTCCATACGAATACGACGCAGAGGACGATTATCCTGTATTCGCCAAAAGACTCGCTGAGAAATTGCTAGAGTCTGGGCCTGATGAAAACCGTGGAATAATAGTTTGTCGAAGCGCAACAGGAGTCTCAATTGCTACAAATAGATTTAGGGGTATAAGAGCAGCAATTGCTTGGAGTGAGATTGTGGCCAAGCATTCAAGGGAGCATGACGACAGCAATATACTATGTCTTTCAGGTGACTATGTGTCGGTTGAGGAGAATTTAAATATAGCCAAAGCATGGTTGAATGAACCGTTCAGTAACGAACCTAGGCATAAAAAGCGTATTGATATGATTGATTCGGAGGCAATATGATTAGAAAAACAGCTATTGCACCGACTATTACCACTGATGATCCGCATGAATACCGCGAGCAAATGGAGCGGATTGCTACTTTTGCCGATGGTGTGCATATAGATTTTGCTGACGGCGAGTTTGCACCCTCTAAGATGTTGCCCATAGACCAAGCATGGCGTTCTGATGACTTAATAACTCATGCACATGTTATGTACCAAAAGCCGTTAGACTATATAGATGACATAGTCCATCTTGAAGCAGACTTGGTTATTTTACACGCTGAGTCCGATGATTTGAAAGAATGCCTAGAGATGTTGCAGAATCTAGGAATTAGAACCGGAGTGGCAATTTTGCCTGAGACTAGCGTTCTAGAACTAAAGGAAATGGATATCGATGAGCTTTTTGACCATGTTTTAGTTTTTGGCGGACATTTAGGCTATCAAGGCGGGTCTGCGGATTTATCTATTTTGAAAAAGGTTCAGAAACTTAGAGAAGAATATCCGGATGTAGAAATTGGCTGGGATGGTGGTATAAATGCAGAAAATGCCAAACAAATCGTTGATTCAGGAGTTAGTGTCTTAAATGTTGGAGGCTACTTCAAAAAAGCTGACGACCCGAAAAAAGCTTACGCTACACTTCAATCTCTGGTATCATAAGCATTATATGAGCTCCAATTATACCGACAAAAAATTGCCAATACAGAAATTGGAATTAATTGCCAATGATATTCGTCAGGACATGATAAAAATGCTTGAGACAGCCGGTAGCGGACATAGTGCCGGTCCCCTAGGATTAGCAGACATATTTACTGCTCTCTATTTTGATATTATGAAGCACGACCCAAAAAACCCTGACTGGGAAGACAGAGATATCATACTTCTTAGTAACGGTCACTGCGTGCCTGTGCAATACGCAACGATGGCAAATTCAGGATATTTTCCGAGAACCGAGCTTCAGACGCTTAGAAAATACAAAAGCCGTCTACAAGGACATCCAGAACGCGACATGTTACCAGGCCTTGAGAACACTAGTGGACCTCTGGGATGTGGTCTAAGCCAAGCCGCTGGAATTGCTTTAACTTTCCAGATGGACAAAATTAGCCACCGCTGGGTATATACAATTATGGGGGACGGTGAGCTAAATGAAGGAAACATCTGGGAAGCAGCAATGTTTGTGTCTAAGTACAAGCTTAACCACGTAATTGGCATAATTGACAGAAATAACATCCAAATAGATGGCACGACTGAGCACGTTATGCCACTCGAGGATTTGCGCGCCAAGTGGGAAGCGTTTGGCTGGCACGTTATTGAGATTGACGGTAATGATATTGAAGCTGTAATAGATGCTTGTGCGATGGCCAGAGCAATTGTTGAAAAGCCAATAGTCATCATTGCGCATACTATACCAGGCAAAGATGTTAAATATATGGAATATGACTATCACTGGCACGGAATGCCGGTCGGACTGGCGGACGTTGCTGGTGCACCACCTAAGAACGAACAAGCACGAGTTGCTTTGAAAGAACTACGCACACTTCACGGAAAGATACAAAACGAGGGCAATCATGACTGAAGTTAGAGTCACGAGTCAAGAGTCACGAGTCAAGAGTTGCAGCTTT
>JAGONL010000036.1 GCA_017993025.1 Candidatus Saccharimonadota bacterium | reverse complement strand
TGGCAAAAGTCACGAGAACTAGTTTCAGCACTATATCTGACAACTAGTTCCCTTCCGGAATCAGAAAAGTTTGGCCTTACATCTCAGTCAAGAAGAGCAGCGGTAAGCATACCATCAAATATTGCTGAGGGTTACCGCCGTAAAAATCGAAAAGAATATGTATATTTTTTAAGCATATCAGCTGGATCTGCTGCAGAACTGGAAACTCAATTGATACTGATTAACGATATTTTTAAAACAGACGTCACGAACTTATTAAAAACATTGGATGAAATCCAGAAAATGTTAAGTTCTTTAATAAATAAACTAGACCCTAAAGCCTAAACCCTATACCCTATATCTATATGAACATACAAGACTACCAAAACGAATTATCGACTCTTAAATCAAAGCTTGAGGACCCAAGCTACTATTCTTCAAAAGAATACCCTGTTACAGCTAAGCGAATTTCAGAAATTGAAGAAGTTGTTTCCCTCTATGAGGCATTGCAGTCAGCTGAAAAATCTAAGGCTGAATCGGAAAAACTTGCCGAGGGAAACGACGAGCTAGCCGAGCTTGCTCTTCTTGAAATTGAGGAAACAGCTGAGAAAATTACAAAACTCGAGGAACGACTGCAAGAAATGCTTATACCAAGAGACTCCAACGATGAACGTGACTGTATATTTGAAATACGTGCTGGAGCTGGGGGTGACGAAGCGAGTCTTTTTGCTGGTGAGTTATATAAAATGTATGCCCGTCATGCCGAGATTGCTGGGTTCAAAACTGAACTCTATAGTGAAAGCCCGTCGGAAGTTGGTGGCTACAAAGAAGTAACATTTGGTATCCACGGTGCTAGCTCTTATGGCACATACAAACTAGAAGCCGGCGTGCACCGCGTACAACGCGTGCCAGCTACTGAATCTCAAGGGCGAGTACATACGTCTACCGTTACGGTTGCTGTATTGCCGGAGGCCGAGGAAACAGATGTTGAGATTAAAGATTCTGATTTGCGAGTTGATTATTATCGTGCCGGTGGGCATGGTGGCCAATCTGTTAACACTACCGATTCCGCGGTACGTATAACCCACGTCCCAACTGGAATTGTCGTTACCAACCAGGATGAAAAATCCCAAATTAAGAATAAACTCAAAGCCATGAGTGTCCTCCGGTCTCGTTTACTTCAGTTCAGAATTGATACCGAAAACGAGAAGCTTTCTGCAAAGCGAAAAGCACTAGTTGGCTCTGGTGATAGATCTGAGAAAATCCGAACATATAACTTCCCACAGGACCGTATAACCGACCACCGTATAGGGTATTCACGCTCAAACATCCCAGGAGCCATGGCCGGGCAAATAGACGATTTGCTAGAAGAGCTTAAAAAAGCCGAGTACGATTTACTACGTTCGGAGGTATAAGCGGTGACTATCGGTTTATTTTTAAACGAGGCTGTGTCAAAGCTGAAAAATTCTTCTATTCCTACGGCTAGACTCGATGCCGAAGTTATTGTCGCAGGTATTTTAGGTGTTGATAGGTCTTGGTTGCAAGCGCACGGTGAAGATGAATTACCTACAAATAAAGAAGCAGAACTACTTAAAAAAATTGAGCAACGAACTAAAAATGAACCTGTTGCATATATTTTGGGTTATAAAGAATTTTATGGGCGGAACTTTATTGTTAATAAGGATGTACTCGTTCCCCGTCCGGAGTCCGAGACGATGATTGAGCTGTTGCTCGAAGAGTACGAAGCTATAAGTACGAAGTACGAAGATGAGATTCAGGTTGTGGATATAGGGACCGGGAGTGGCAATCTTATTATTACTGCTACCCTCGAACTTGCTAAAATCTCAAATCTAAAATCTCAAATCTCGTTTTTGGGGCTTGATATTTCAAAACCGGCTCTTGAAATTGCAGAGAAAAACGCCAAAAAACTTGGAGCAAATATTGAGTTTAAAGAGTTTGATTTAACAAAAGATGAATTATCCTCAACCCTCCCGCCAGCTGGCGGACCTCAATCCTCAATCTGTATTCTAGCCAACCTTCCCTACGTACCCGATAATTATCCTATAAACGATCCAGCTAAATACGAGCCTAAGATAGCGCTCTTTAGTGGCGACGATGGACTGGATTTGTACAGAGAGCTTTTCAAGCTGCTGAGTCAAGAGTCAAGAGTCAAGAGTCAACATACAACTCAAAATAATCTAATTATTACTGAGTCTTTGCTGGAACAGCACGGGACGTTGCAGGCGATTGCGGTGAGTGCTGGGTTTAAGTTAATTCAATCTAAAGACTTGATTCAAGTTTTCTCTAGACCTTCAACCTTGTGACTTTCGACTTTCGACATGCGCTTTCTAGCACTATTGTTCTGGGGCGGGTTCAAGAATTGCTTTTAGGTTTATTTCTTCACCACCCCTATTAACTTTAATATCTATTTCTGTACCAACTCTAAGACGACCAAGTATGCTAACTACGGTATTATTATCGTCTAATTTTTGGCCATTTAGCTCTGTGATAATATCCAGCTCTTTGATGCCAGCTTTTTCTGCTGGGCTTCCAGGTAGAATCACCGGCCTTGAAGAAGTACTTTCTGGAATATATGCACCTTGCTTAAGTTCTAGCCCTAGTTCTGCTGACACTTCTTCGTTTAATGGGATATAGCGAACACCCAAGTAAGGACGCTCTAATTTTCCTGTTTCTAGCACAATATCTATAAGTGGCTTTACGTCATTTATTGGAATTGCAAAACTTATGTTTTCAGCCGTGGCAGTTGCTACGTTAATACCAATAACTTCGCTCGCAGAGTTGACCAACGGACCGCCTGAGTTACCGCTATTTATAGCTGCGTCAGTTTGGAAAAGATTTTGCAATGTTTCCACTCCGCCACCGTCATAAGCTTCAATATCACGTCCATAGCCTGATATGATTCCGCTTGTAACGGTATTGCTAAACTGACCGAGTGCGTTGCCGATTGCTACAACTCTGTCCCCAGTTTCTACAATATCTGAATCACCAATTTTTGCTGGTATCAAATCCTCGCCTTTAGAGTCTTTTATTTCTAGAAATGCAATGTCTACTGGGTCGCTGTCGTTTGTCCTGCCGACTACATCTGCTTCAAGCTCAATATCGTTTGATAGTACAACAATAACTTTAGTAGTACCGGCAGGCACTACGTGTCGATTTGTGATTATCAAACCCTCTTCACTAATTATCACACCCGTTCCGGCAGATTCTTGCTCATATTCGGTATCAAATCCAAAGTAATCCCGGCCGGATTCTACCGATGTTACATTAACAGACACAACGCTAGGGCTTACTTCTTTAGCGATTGTGTTTATTAAGTTACCTTCACCTTCTACAATTTCTCTTTGCACGGTAGTTTCACTTTGATTGTTTGCGTTTGATTGTGAACCAAAATAGCCACCAAAAAACCCTGAAGCAATTGCAACCATTAACAGTAGAGCTGTTTTATAAAATTGAGATGATTGTTTTTTGGTTTGTTCTGCCTTGTTCACTACTTTCTACTTTCTACTTTCTACTTTCTACTTTCTACTTTCTACTTTCTACTTAAATTATATCTCCGCTCCAGTCGGAATAGACTAGAATAAATAGAATTATTGCTACCATTAGGATAACAAACTGGTGGAGCACGCCTTTTCTGAGCCTTTCAGTATTTTGCAAATAATAAAGAGCAGCCATACCATACCCTACAACAGTAATTATGAGAGCTGGCTGAGAAATTACACTGTAATAGAGTAGCCAGTGACTTGTTAGCCACGTTAATGATCCGCAAAAAAACGCCCATACATAAGCGCTAGCTCTGGCCATAGATTCGTCAAACGCCCCCAGGAAATGCCTTGCGCAGAGATAAGTTACACCCCAGACCGCGAAAGTTAGAGATGTTTCACTTACTTCGTTCCATACTAAAAATATAGCTACCAAGGACATGGTTTGAGCAATTAACGCCTGTATACCCACCCAAAGACGTGTTGAGCGAGGTTTTATAGTAAGTAACCAGATGGCGTAGGCTACAGTCCAAGTAATTTGCAAAAGCTGTGTTCCTGAAAGCGAGATGAAAATTACCGTAGAAACACCCACAAGAATATCAACCGCATTTGAACGGATATTGGCCGGCCAATGGCGCATTTTGACAGCAAACATTCGCCACTTGCTGAGCAATACTACAGTGAAAGCAAATGCCGTGAATTCTAGTCGAACCAATATATAAATCAATAATGGTATTAATGCTACCAGGAGAACATGCAAAAAGGACGCAATGCCTCTCCTGTTATTAGTTTGTCGACGTCTGATTAGCTTCATTACTACCTAGTATTATAACAAAGTCTACGGTTTCGTTTGTCGGTAGTCCAGCTATTGTTTGTGACGATTTTTTAACTCCAAGACGCTTTTCGAGGTAGCTTGCAGTATATGGGTTTTTGTCGGAGCTTAGGTCGATTAGCTGTGTCTGCTGATAATCTTCTGTTGGCGCATTATCTATTAAAACTATGTTATAGCCGTATGATTTTAGCTCTTTTTCCCGTCCAGTTGCTAGACCTGCAACACCTGTGCCGTTTAGTATAGCAACCCGAGCATTTTCTTTTCTTAGAAATGCATCTCTGAGTGTGTTTCTGACATAAGATTGAATATTGTCGTACTGGAAAAGTCCTTCTGTTGGCACAACCACTGACTGACCGCCGATGTTATCTGTTGTGACAAGCACATTTGGAGGATCCGCCAAACCAACTGAAACAAATTTATCACCTGGTATGTTTTGGGCAATTTCGTATAGACGCTGTAGTTCCTCTGTTCCATTGAGATCAGTCCTGACGTTATCGCCCAGTGTTTTTACCAGCTCGACTACCTTAAATGGGTTTGCGAAAGTACCCACAGACAATACTTTCTGCTGTAAGGCCAGAATAACTTCGCGCTGTCTTTCTGTTCGGTCAAAGTCACCTCTGGAGCTTCCATATCTAGATCGTGAATACATAAGCGCCCTGTTGCCGTTAAATGTCTGTAAACCTTTATCTGCAAGTAGCGAACTACCGCCGTTTAACCAGGCCATACTAGCATCGTATAGGGGTTCTTTGACGTCTATAGTAATACCACCAACGGTGTCAATTGATTCTTTAAAGGCTGTAAAATCCACCATCACGTAATAATGTACCGGTACACCTAGAATCTCGCTGACTGTTTCTTTGATAGCCTTTAGCCCAACGTCTTCTGCTGATTGACGGTCAGCGTCTGAATCACCTACTTGGCTTAGCTTCTTCTGTTTAGCTGAAGAATATATGGCATTTATTTTCATTTCATTACCATTAGAATCTTCTACGTACGTATCCCTAGGTACACTCAGTAGTGCCGCTTCGTTTTGTACTGGGTCGATACTTGCAAGCAATATTGTATCTGTCAAATCTGGAGCCTCGTGCCCAGGACCACCCTTGCCCAGCATTAATATATTTACACGACCATCACCTTCTCCGTTAAGGCTGGCCGGCGTTACGTTCTTCTGAAGACCCGCAGCCCCTTCACCGTTGCCTCTAAATATTTGCCTACTTTTTAGTGTTGCGTAGCCTAATATTGAACCCAATGAAAGTAAAAGAACCAAAAACACCGCACCCGTGGTGCGCGCAATGCGCTTACCAAGACTTCTTTTTGGTTTTTTACTTCGTTTAAAGAGTCTGAAGCCACGTTTTTTATCTTTAGTGGTTTCTTCTTCTAATGCTAAATCAAATTTTGATAATTGAGGTAGGTTGTTTTTTTCGTGGGTTTTCGAAAAATCTTCTGACAAATTTGGTTGTTTCTCGGAAAATACATCGTTTTTTCTAGACATACTATCACCGTCAAAAGCAGAATTAGACGGTCTGTAGTTTTGTCTAAAACGCTTTCTGATGTCAGACTTATCAAAATCTACACGATTAGAGATGAATCCATCGACGCCAGAAACTGGTTTTTTGTGCTTTGGTGTACTTTTAAAATCTGTCATAGTCCAAGTATCTATTATACCTGTTTTGGTGCTGTTTTCTAAAAAAAACTTTAGCTTAATCGCGCCTATTTAATGTATAGTCGATAATAATGAACCCTCAACAAAATCAAGGTGATACACCGCCTCAACCACAATTCGAGCCACAAACCGAGCCACAAACCGCTCCATTGCATATCCAGAACCCAGACCTGGAAACACCGATAGTGACAAAAACAAATAATTTAAGAGGTATTTTAAGCACCGTTGGCCTGCTAGTTGCTGCACCTTTTTTAGCACTTTTTATGACAGCACATATTTTTCAACCCTACCAAGTTGATGGGCAAAGCATGGAGACAACACTACAAAATGGTGACCGCTTAATTGTGTATAAGCTCCCCGTTACACTATCCAATCTTATGAACGATAATTATGTACCAAACAGGTGGGATGTAATTGTGTTTGATAAGCCCAAACAGCTAAACGCACCGGACAGCACCAAGCATTTAATAAAAAGAGTTATAGGACTTCCTGGTGAAAGAATTGTAGTAAGCGACGGGATAGTAACTATCTTCAACCAAGAAAAACCAGAAGGCTTTAACCCTGATAGTGGCAAAGAATATTCAAATGATATCGTGTCTACTTCAGGCAAAGTAGACATCACAATCGGTCAGAACGAAATATTTGTACTTGGAGATAATAGAGACAACTCAAGCGATTCTAGGGTGTTCGGTTCTATACCGACCAACATTGTAGTTGGTCGAGCAACTTCGAGATTCCTGCCTGTAAATGCAATGAAAAAACTCTAAATATTCTTCAATATTGTTTGTAATTGTTCGTCGTCTTTGTAAGATATTAATAGTGTTCCGCCACGCTTTTTAGGCTGAATTTTAATGTTTATACCCCTGTTTTTTAGCGTATTTAATTGATTTTGAGTTTCTAAATTAATTGAACTACTTTTGTGTTCAATATTTTTCCTGTTGGCTTTTACAAACGCCTCCGCGTCTCTGACTGAAAGCTTGTCTTTTTCAATTTTATTTAACAATTCTAATTGCAAAGATTTATCATTTTTTAGTGCCAGTATTGCCCTTGCATGTCCCTCTGAAATTTTGTTATTTTGTAGGGCTTCAATTGCCTCTTTTGGTAGATTAATTAATCTAACTATGTTGCTAATTGTGGTTTCAGCCTTGCCAAGTTTATGTGCAATTTGTGTTGCACTTAAACTAAACTGATCGCGAAGACGAATTATTGAAACAGCTTGTTCTAGCGGACTCAGATCTACTCTCTGCACATTTTCAACCAATGCAATTTCAAGCTCTTCAAGTTCCTGATGGTTTCTGACAATAACAGGTACTTTTTTAAGTCCCGCTAATATACTTGCTCGGTATCGTCGTTCTCCTGCTACAATTCTATATTTGTCCTTGTGTGGAGTTGCCACAAGCGGTTGAATTATGCCGTGCTCTTTAATTGATTGACTGAGTTCTTCTAACGACGTCTGGTCAAACTGTTTTCTTGGTTGATCTGGGTTTGCAACAAGCTCCTCTATGGATAGCTGTCTTATATGCTCTCCTGCTGAAGCAACGTCAGAAACATCAAACCCTGTAGGAATTAAACCTTCGAAACCGCGCCCTAATGCTTGTTTTTTGGGGCTCATTTTGCTATCACCTCTTTTGCTAGAGCTTTGTAGGCTCTGGCGCCTTTGGACCATTTATCATGCTCAAACACTGTTTTACCAAAACTTGGCGCTTCAGCTAAACGTACGTTTCTGGGTATATATGTCGGAAACACAAATTCACCAAAGTGCTTTCTGACTTCTGCGATTACTTGTCCTGAGAGGGCATTTCTGGCATCAACCATGGTCAAGACAACCCCTAGCAAACTAAGATTGGGATTTAAGCCTGCTTGAACTCGCTGAATTGTCTGCATGAGCAAGCCTAGACCCTCTAGTGCATAAAACTCAGTTTGAACCGGAATCAGGACATTATCTGACGCTACTAATGCGTTTATACTGAGAAGGCCGAGCGATGGTGGACAGTCAATTAAAATATAGTCGTATGACAGTGTAGACAGCGCCAGTTTTAGAACTGTTTCACGCGAAAGTACTGCTACAAGTTCTTGCTCAGCAGCCGCCAGTGCTGTTGTTGCAGGCAGTAATCGCAAACCAGGTATAT
>JAGONL010000035.1 GCA_017993025.1 Candidatus Saccharimonadota bacterium | reverse complement strand
TATTTGTTGTTTATAATTTCGTTTATAGTAGCTTTGATAGCATTCCCTTTTGTGCTAATCGCAGGGTTGGGACTAATTTTGTCTCTACCATTTGGTCTTTTTGCTAAACAAGAATTAAAAATTATAAATAAATTAAAAACTAAAACAAAAATAACTTCTCAAGAATGGAAATATAGAAATAAAATTATATTTGCTTGCGGGGCCGGGGTAAACATTATTCAATTACTGATTTTAATCGCAAACATTAGTAATACTGAGTTAAGAATGTCTATAAAAATTCAACCATTAATAATCTGCAACCTGTTGTTTATAGTATTTGCAACATTGGCTAACATTACAAAGATTTATTCTGAAAAAAAGAGTTAAAATAGAAATATGGAAACTCTTTCCGAAAGGCAAACACAAGATATTGATGCTCATAATGAACCGATACGATTTGCCCAAACTGCAGCAGGTATATTCGCCACAGAACTTATCGTGGAACATAGGAAAGATATTTTAGCAACAGAGAGAAACGCTGTTTTACATAACCTAGAAATAGAAACTGATAGTGGTAAACAGTGGCAAAAAGTATTAGTCGTAAATGGCATAGCGAAGCATTCCAAAGAGCAACGTCTGGATAATCAAATTACTTTTATAATGGCTCCCCAATTTCTATCATCGCCCGATAAGAAATCTCAAAGGAGAATCGCCTCAACTATCGCCACAATTACGGGTTCAACTGTAGTGGTGCCACAACTCCCAGGAGTAAGTGTAGACAAACGTAAGAATAGAAATACTTTGTTAACAAAATCTCAAAAGAAGGGGTTGCGCAGTGGCACGTTCAGCCAAATTGGAGATTCACAATGGAAAGCAATTCTGGGGTCGGAGCAGTCAGATAATAACAATGCGGGTGACTTTATGTCTGGCAAAGACAGAAAGATAGTATTCTTTGGACATTCGCTGGGAAATAATGGCAACGCTGGTCTTCTAGCAACATTACCAGAATTTGTTAAAGAAAAAGTTGCAGGAATAATTTGGTCGGAAACTCCAGATGTAGATATCGCAAAAAAAGTAGGCGAGAAATCAAAAGACTTACGCAAGCGCATGTCAGGAAATGTATTGTTAAATTCCAAACTTTATAGATCACTTAATAAAAGCCTTGGCCTAAGCCTGGCTAGACAAAGGACGGCTAGGTTAAGACGAGGTTTTGTTAACGCAATGTACGGCCCGGTTGCAATCGCAAAGCACTCTATAGAACAAGATATCGAAACTGCTCATAATAATGGCGGTTTTAACTTTTCTGACGTTCCACAAATGTTTTATCGCGCAGGCAGATCTTCCACCACACTAATAGCAGAACAAATGCGACTTAAAGATTTATTAAAAAATGTTCTTGATGCGCCCATTATTGTAGACAAAACTCTTCGAGGTGAAACTCATGGATACATTAATGGCCTGCCGGTAGCAACATTTATAGCAGTAGATTCTCTTAGGGCACTAAACCTCTGGAACGGCTCCGATTCAAGAAAAGCTGATTTAGATTTTAGTAACGTTGTATTTAACGAAAATATAGACATACATTCGTTAAAGTTTGATGAAGAGGTGGGCTGCTATTTATCGGAAGAACAAGGCGACAACAAAGTGCGTTTACTGCTATTTAGAGCTGTTGGAGATTCTGATGTTGCCACAGGGTTGGCTAATAGAAAAGCATCAGATGCAAAGACCAGAAACAGTTTGTACGGTAGAGGGCTATACTTGGGGAATAGTCCTAGTGCAGTTGCCCTATACGCAAGAGACTCAAACAAGAGTATAAAAGCTTACCTAAGTCCGGCAGTTAGCAGAGACTATATTTCGGCGCTAAGAGAAAAAACAGTAAGAAAGAAAATGGCAAGATTCATAAAAGATCAGTTACGTGTTTTGAATAGTGATAAGTTTAGCTATATAAGCTACCAAGATAAAAAATATGGCGATTCGGTGGTTGTAAAGATCCCAGTAAGTTCTGACATGGAACTGGCAAGTAAACTTTTTTTAAAGTCGCCCCATGGAACTGGAGCATTAAAGTCTAACTGGTATTTGTGGCGTGCATCTTTTGGAGTGGATTTTACAGAAGTAGGAATTACAGAGACTCCAGACCAAACAATATTATCTAAAATTCAGAAGATGAAAATAGGTAGAAAATAATTACAAAATTTTACTGAAAATTATTGTAGGGATATAAAATTATGAAAAAATTATTATTTATACATCGTTCAGTAGGAGAAAATGCTATAGTACAAGGTGACCTTTACGGAAAGCTTACTAGCTTCACAGCCGTTCTAGAGTTTTCTGATTTTAATCAAAACACTTCGGTATATCGAAATAGTAAAGGTTCAAAAACCACTATTTTAAAGATGCCAGGTGAAAATACCCGTCCGGAAGACTACGCTGAACTTTTTTCAGAAAAGCCTTCAAAAATGTTAGATTTTGTTTTGCATTTCGACGTTATAATTATAAAATCCTGTTACCCAAATTCAAATATTAAAAGTCAGTCGGAACTAGAGCAAGTAAAAGCATACTACAGATCAATTTGCTCATATATTTCTGGCAAACCAAGTAAAAAACTTATTATATTAACCTCACCGCCACTGCAACCTTTAATGACTAGTAAAATAAACGCAAAAAGGGCACAAGATCTTGCAGAATGGTTAACAACAGAGAAATTTGGAGACACGATTAAAGTATTTAATCTGCATAAATTACTAGCCGACTATAGTGGCTTGCTTGGTAGAAAATACCGGAGACTTTTGCCATTCGACTCGCATCCAAATAAAAAGGCTAACGAATTAATTGCTCAAGAACTTACTAAACTAATATCTCAAATCTAAAATCTATCTTCTAAAATCGATGTAAATAAGCTATCATTATGCTTATGAATCCAAACAGTAGTTTTACGCCAGTCAAACAGTCACACACCTCGTTTATTGTTGCATTGTTGCTTGCAATCTCTCTAGTGCTTTCGCTGGCTTTCGGAGTTTGGGCGTTTATTGGGATGCAAGAAAACAAAAGTAATTTAGACGAAAAAATTGCTACAGCAGAGAAGGTGGCTGTCAAAAATGCAGAGAATGCAAAAGAAATTGAATTTGGCGAAAGAGATAAAAACCCGTTCAAAAACTTTACAGGTTCAGCAACATTTGGCTCTCTGTCATACGATTATCCTAAAACCTGGAGTGTTTATCTAGAAGAAAAAGATAGCGGAACTGTACTGGACTTTTACGGACATCCAAACGCCGTAAAGGGTGTAGACAAAACTAATAGTTTTGCCCTAAGGGCTCAGATAATTTCTACTAGTTATGACAAAGAAGCAGAGAAAATACAGAAATTAGTAGAGTCGGACAAGGTTACTGCCACAGCTTTTGTACCAAAAAATGTCCCAACTGGATTAGGCCTTAAAGTAGTGGGCGAAATAATAACAGACAAACAAGGCGTCATGATTCTGTTACCGCAACGCGATAAAACAATTAAAATATGGACAGAATCACCTGACTACATTGCCGACTTTGACAAGATAATAGAAACCCTAAACTACATTCCTTAACCTGCTGTTTGCAAAGGTTCCATAGTAAAAACTACAAACACCAGTTTATACTTAGGTAGAGTATACTTTTATTAGTGAAGAGAGTACTACCACCAGCAAGTACAAAGGGTTATTCAGAAGAGTTGTTACTGTTATTGGGGGAAGAACTAAAACAGCCACTCGTGGCAATTAGCCAGCTTGCTGAATTACAGGCAGACGCTGGGTTGCAGTCATTAGCCCATGCCAACAGAGCCTTAAAAACAATAGACAATATAACACTTTATCACAGAATTAACTCTGGTCAGATGAGTCTAAAGCTCGAGCCAGTTCACGTAGGTAGCACTATCGCTGAAGTTGCGCACAGTATGGAATCAATAATGAAATCCGCAGGTTGCCATACAGAATTGGTTATACAACATGGTTTATCTCCAGTTACTGCCGATAGACGGCTTTTAATCTCGGCACTTCAAAGTTTGTGGCAAGGTTTCCTCGGCACAATGCCAGAGGGTAATTATATTGAATGCCGGGCACGCAAAACACCACTTGGTGTCAGACTGTCTCTGCATGGTAAAAATGCACTTTTTAGTGAGGTTAAATTTTCTAATACTAATCTTTCATCAACGCAACCAATAACTGGACTTGCTGGTTCTTCGGTAGATATTATTACGGCCAGGGGAATGTTCGCTCTACTTGGTGCAGATCTTAGCAAATCGTCCAGCAAACAGACAGCCGGCATTGGTGCTACTCTGCAAATCAGCCATCAACTTCAGATGGTTTAATATATGAAAAACATATTGCTTATAGACCAAACTCAATCAACTCAGAAGGCGATTTCGGAAATTATGGTGGGCTATAAAATTATATGCGCCGTAGATGCTACGACAGCCATAAATCTTGCTAGCGAGACCACGCCAAATATTATAATTATAGAGCTATCTCTGGGTGGGCATAGTGGTATGGAGTTTATATACGAATTTAGAACTTACAGCGACTGGCAAAATATCCCAATAATTATCTATTCAACAATCAGGCTTGAGCCATCAATACTACAGTCAAAAGCCTGGCAAAATCTGAACATCGGTGCATATTTGTACAAGCCAGAATCGTCACTCAGAGCGCTAAAATCAAATATCGAAAAACTAACAAACATCGAGCAATAGCCATGAATAACTCAACAACTCAGGCAATTATTTTGAAACGGATAAATTTTGGCGAAGCCGACAGAATTCTCACGGCTATTACACCAGACTACGGCAAAATAAGCATCCTAGCCAAAGGTGTTAGGCGAAGCAAAAGCAAACTGGCAGGGGGTTTAGAGCTATTTTCTGTAACAGACATCGGTTTTATAAACGGCAAAAGTAATTTAAAAACCGTTACCTCAACTAGACTACAGAAACACTTTAGAAAAATTGTAGAAAACATAAATCTAACAATGATAGCTTACGAATTTCTAAAACTAATAGACACAAACACTCAAGAATCTTGCGATAGCGAATATTTTACTGTTTTAGAAAACGGTCTACAGTCACTTGAGGAGCACCATGAAAACCCTGATGTAGTCTTTGTGTGGTTTGCAGATTCCATGCTTAGACTAATGGGTTCTAACATTAATGTAGAATCACAGGTAGACTCTACGAAATTTGACGAGGATAAAATGTACCATTTTGATTTTGATAATATGGGCTTCTTCGCGCATTCGGCAGGGCAGTATACTCCAAAACACATAAAGTATCTGCGCCTTTTATCAAAGGTAAGCAAACCAGAAAATCTTATACAGATTTCAGGCTCCAGTGCTTTGGCAAAAGATTTGCGACCATTACTAGAAAATTGCCTTAAGATTGCGAATTAATAAGATGTTTAACAGATTGTAGCTATTGACAATACTGCTAATGTTTGCTATAATATAATTACAATGTCAGATTCAACTCCAATCACTTCAGAACAAGCGCCTGAACTTTATTTAGATATAGAAAGTGCCGACGCTATTATGACACCGAAAGTTGAGGGAGATATATTAGATGCATTTGCTGAGCCACCACGCCCAACCACTCCTGATGTTTATGAACTAAGGGAAGTTTTTGAAGCTGACCAAGAAGAGGCTGCTCAACTAGAAGAGGCTTTGGTAACTGTAGAACCTGCTGCAAATGAAGTTTCTGAAAAGACAGAAAAGCCTAGATTTGGTTCAAAGCTGAAAGTCACAAAGTCGAAAATTGATTTCCTTGATACAAATACTCGACTAGGTAGAGCAGTGAGTAATATAATTTTTGGTGAAAAAAGTCCTAATACGCCAAAAGAATTACCTGTTTCAAAAAACTTTAATCCAAGTAGAGCATTAGCAAAACAAATAGAAGCAAATAAGTTGACTCGTGGTGCATTATCTCCTAGGGCCCTGCAAAAATATAGAGACGATAACTAGCGTTATTGTTTTTTGGGCGTTATACTATTAGCTAATGAGTCCCGTAGTGAGCCTCCAAGTTGCTTTACAGCAAAAAGTTGTGTTTATTAAGGTGTCTCGATTAATGAATATAAATAAGTATTATAACCTTATGTATATAAGGTCTTGGAGATCTACTACGGGATGAGTGAAGTTAGCCTAGAAGACATAGTTAGTTTATGTAAGCGCCGTGGATTTATTTTCCAGGGTTCTGAAATTTATGGTGGTTTAGCTGGGTTGTATGATTTTGGCCCATACGGAGTCGAGCTTCTAAACAACATAAAGAAATCATGGTGGCAGGCAAGCGTGCAACGCAGAGAAAATTATGTTGGTCTTGATTCTGCTATGTTCAAGCATCCAAAAGTCTGGGACGCATCTGGTCATACGAGTGGTTTTTCGGATCCATTGAGCGAATGCAAAAGTTGCAATACTCGTATCAGAGTGGACAAAGAACTGGCAACGATTGGCGTAGAGGCTGATGAAAAAATGTCGGAAGAAGAATTAAACCGACTGTTCGATGAGAATCGTGACAAAATAAAGTGCCCTAAGTGTGGAAAAAAAGAATTCGGCCCCGTTCGAGCGTTCAATTTGCTAGTCAAATCGAATTTAGGAGATATCACAGGAGAGGGAAGTGAGCCCGTTTACTTGCCTGGAGAAGCTTGTCAGGGTATTTATCTAAATTTTAAAAATGTAGTAGATTCAACGCGTATGAAAATTCCTTTCGGTATCGCACAGATTAACAAGGCTTTTAGGAACGAGATAAGTCCACGTAATTTCTTGTTTAGAACGCGCGAGTTCGAGCAAGCTGACACGCAACTTTTTGTGCGGCCAAATGAGAACAAGCATGCCTACGAACAGATGAAGCAAGACCGCTGGAACTGGTACTTAAGTCTTGGTATAAAACCAGAAAATCTGCGCTGGAAACAACACGAAAATCTTGTTTTTTATGCTTCTGATGCGTGGGATATTGAGTATAATTTTCCATCGCTTGGATTTGACGAGGTTGAGGGTATACATGATCGTACAGATTATGACTTGTCCCAACACACTAAATTTTCTGGCACAGACCTCTCCTACACAGACCCGATGACTAACGAAAAATATATTCCATGGGTGCTTGAGTCTTCGATGGGTATGGGGCGTGCTTTTCTTGCCGTCATAGCGGATGCCTATGATGTAGAGAAGTCGGAAAACGGCGATGAGCGGACAGTACTTCGTTTGAACCCAGATCTAGCACCTGTTAGGTATGCTGTATTTCCGTTATTGAAGAACAAGCCAGAACTTGTGGCAAAAGCACGAGAAGTCTACATGAAATTGGCAGAAAAATTTCCTTGCGAGTTTGATGATAACGGCAATATTGGTAAACGCTACCGTAGACAAGACGAAATTGGTACGCCGTACTGCGTCGTCATAGACTTCGACACGCTACAAGACGGCACCGTAACTGTCCGTGACCGCGATACTACAGAACAGAAGCGTGTAAAAATAGAAGAATTGTTAGCTTAAGCAATTTTTATATGTCTTTAGTTGTACTAGACTTTAAAGTATATGGCACTATCTTTTATTGAGCTTGAAGCAATTAGACCAGTCACAAAACGGGGCGATTTATTGGGCAAAGAACATTTTAGGGTATATGGTGATGAAATTGGTGTTACACATAAACTTTCTGGTCATTTATTTAGATATTTAGTTTTTCCTGATGGTTTTAAGCATAGATATAAGGGTCTAATTATTGACCACACCAAACAAAAAGAGGTCATTATTAGGGATCGGACTCTAGAGGGTTTTAGCGACCTTCCTGTACTAATAGGTGGTTATGAAAGAACACAAGAATTTGTTAATCCGAATGTTATTGCAGCATCATCAGTAATTTATATTGCTGAAAACCCTCAAATGTTAGCATGCAGGCATGGCGTTGGTGGGGAAGTCTTAAGCGCGCTACAATCGATGTCCCAATTATTGATAGCAAAAACAGCAAAGCAATAAACAAGAGAACCTAATTCATCAATAATTCACAAAACGAAAACGGAAAAGTGATAGAAATAATCTAAAAACTAGCGTCTGAACAAAACAATTGTAGCGATTATGCCACAGATTATAACTACGGCTCTAATAATTGAGGAGGGTAGGCGAGAAGCTGTTTTAGAACCAATATAACCACCAAAAAGCGAACCTATAAAAAGAATTACAGCATAGTCC